>DATGHT010000321.1:0-29847 GCA_035307865.1 Candidatus Eremiobacteraceae bacterium
GCCATGCCGCGGCTCTTGAAGGTCTCGCCGGACAGCCGCTCCGGGAAGAGACCAGGCATGACGTTGGAGTAGGCCTTTGGGTTTTCCACTTCGCTGATCTTCCAGATGTTGCGCATCGCCGAGACAAGCCGGCGCGGCGAATAGCTCTTGCTCGCATATGCGACCCACGCGGTCAAGTTGGGCCAGATCCCGCCCAGCAAGTTCAAACCGTGATCGGGGTCGTATTCCTGCTGATGTTTGCCGACGGTGCGCACGCCAAAGGGAGTCCAAAACTCGGGCGCATACAGCGTTTCCAAAATTTTTCGCTTGCGCTCTTCGTCTGCGACGGCAAAAATCACCGGAAAGATCTGGTCGCCGGTGATATCGTGATGCGCTTGCCCTTCCGGGTCGACGTTGAGCACGTAGAGGCCGGTCTTCTCGCTGATGAGCCGGCGGTTGATCGTTTCTTTGAGATCATCGCCCGCTTTGCGGTACCGTTCGGCGTCCTCGGCAAATCCTAGCACGCGCGCCAAGTGCCCGGCGAGGAACAGCGCCCGGGCGCACTCCGCGTTGATCTCCGTGACTGCACCGCTGATCTGGCTCTGCGGGATGATGTTGCGCCAGCCCGAGATGCCCCACACGTTGGCTTCCTGAGAATGGGCGACGATGAGTCCACCGCGCAGTTGCGAGGTGATCCAGTCGCACGCGCCGCGGACCATCGGCCAGAGGCGCTCCAACGACGTGCGGTCGTGCGTCACCGCGTAGTGATGGTAGGCCGCGCACACGATGAGCGGGGTATCGTCGTTGATGTTCAGATCGTAGTCGCTCTTGAACGGCGGATCCGTGCAGGCCATGATGTACTCGGTGACTTTTCCGCCCTGTTCGATACCGTGCGTGGCGATCAAATCGAACAGCGACTGCGAGAACTGCGGGGTGAGGTAATCCGATCCCAACACGTACCAGGCCGCATCTCGTACCACGACGATGTCTTGGGACGGATCGTTAGTGAAGCCGTGACCCGCGGGGAAACGATGCTGGACCCGGACCGTGTTGACTTTCGACCAATCGATGGCGCGGTTGATCAGCGCATCGGGCGTGCGCAGGAAGCCCGTTTGCAACAGCGTCTCGTAATATGCTTCGCTGTCGGCAAGCGCCTGTTGTGCGCCCGGCAGGCTACGGTAGGCCGCCAGCGCCTCGTCCACGCCGGCATTGCTGATGCCCATCGCAAAGCAGGCGCGCTTCGTCGAATGGGGCGGCACGGCGACCGAGTAGGTGCGCGAGAAACCCCGATCGGATACGTAAGTGGATACGGGGTCCGCATCGCCGCCGAAGACGCGCAGCTCGCGATCGCGCCCGATCGTGGCTGAGATGATGTAGCCATTTGTTTCGGTATGACTGACGCGTTTGTTGCGTTGGGCCTGATCGGGAACTTTGTAGGTGCCCGGCCAGACGAAGGCGGGATAGTGCACGTCGCACATGATGGCCGCCGTGTGCGGCTCGCTCGTTGCGTTCTCAAGCTCGACGATCATGTACACAGCCCGCAAGTGCGGTCCGCGCATAGGCACAAAGGTGCGTTTGCGGGCGCGCAGCGGACCGCACGCATACGTGGTTTCCTGGAACGCGGCCGCGTGGGTGGTGTCTTCCGGCAGCCCACGTTCTCCGTCGACGTAGATGTGCGTGACCCAGCGCCCGCAGTAGAACTGATTGTCGAGCGCGCTCCACACGCTCGCCACGTCGCTTTGCGGCGTTAACTTGAGAAAAGTCGCAAGATTGCCCAGGCTCGCGCCGGTGAGCAGCTTGTCGACAGGATAACGGTAGGCGTGAGCGGGCACGTTGTCAGCTAAAATCGTACTCGCTGACCCGTACCAATGGCCACGCACGACATCGGGTCTTCGGCCACGATCACTGGGATGCCGGTGACCTCGCCCAGCAGCGCGTCAAGGCCGCGCAGCAAGGCACCCCCGCCGGTGAGGATGATGCCGCGATCGATGATGTCGGCCGCAAGTTCGGGCGGCGTTTTTTCGAGCACGCTCTTCACGGCGTCGATCACTGCTCCCAGCGGCTCGGCGAGCGCCTCACGCACTTCTTCCGACGTGATGTTGACGGTCTTGGGAAGCCCGTTGATAAGGTCGCGGCCGCGAATATCCATCGTCAATTCGGGATCCAGCTTGTACGCTGAACCAATGTTGATCTTAATATCTTCGGCAGTGCGCTCGCCGATCATGAGATTGTAGACGCGCCGGATGTGACGAGCGATGGCCTCGTCGCACTTATTGCCGGCCACGCGGATGGATTGGCTGACGACGATGCCGCCCAACGAGATGACCGCGACGTCGGTCGTGCCGCCGCCGATGTCCACCACCATGTTGCCGCTCGGTCCGTCGATCGGCAGACCGGCGCCGATCGCCGCTGCCATCGGTTCTTCGATGATGTCGACGCTGCGCGCGCCCGCCAGTCGTGCTGCGTCGCGCACCGCGCGTTCCTCCACGGAAGTGATTTCCGCCGGCACGCAGATCGTCACCGCCGGCTTGGGGCGCAGGAATGCGAAGAAGCCGTTGCTGCGCGTCACCTTCTTGATGAAGTAGTTGAGCATCGCCTCGGTGACCTCGAAGTCCGCGATGACGCCGTCGCGCAGCGGACGGATCGCCTGGATATTGCTGGGCGTTTTGCCGAGCATGCGGCGCGCTTCTTCCCCGACCGCAAGCGTCTTGCCGGAGCGCGTATCGCGCGCAACGACCGACGGCTCGCGTAACACGATGCCTTTGCCCTTGACGTAGACGAGGACGTTGGCGGTTCCCAGATCGATTCCGATATCCAATATGTGCTCCTAGGTAGACTGAGCGCGAAACGGCGTTACGATTCTCGGCAATTTCACCGTATTGCCGATATCGGCTTGGGGCATCACCGGTGCGACGCCGCTGGCGCGAACAACTGTTGCGCCAAGCGATGCCAAACGTTCTTCAAAAAATTCGTAGCCGCGGTCGATGTACTCGAGGCCGCCGATTTCGGAAGTACCCTCCGCTGCAAGCGCGGCTAGGACGAGTGCGCCCCCCGCCCGGATATCCGGCGCTTCAACCACGGCATCCTTGAGCTTCGCAACGCCGACTATCTGTGCAGTTCGCCCGGAAACCGTAATGTCCGCCCCCATGCGCAAGAGCTCGTCGACGTAGACGAAGCGTGCGTCGAAAATCGTTTCCTCGACTTTCGACTCCCCGTGAGCCAAGCTCAAGTATGCCACAAGCGGCGGCTGGAGATCGGTCGGGAACCCCGGGTACGGAGCGGTCGTGACGTCGGCCCCACGCCAACGCTCGCTGCCGCGAACGCGCACGCTTACCCCCTCGGTCTGCACATCGCATCCCGAAGCGAGCAGCTGGTCGCGAAGCGCTGCCAGCATGGCCGGGTCGACGCCGGTAATGGTCACGTCGCCGCGCGTGATCGCGCCGGCTAGAAGATAGGTTCCCGCCACCAACCGGTCGGGGATGATCGTGTACTCGCAGGCGTGCAGCTTGGAGACGCCCTCGATGGTGATGGTGTCGCTACCCTGTCCGGAGATGCGTGCGCCCATCGCGTTGAGAAAATCCGCCAGATCGACCACTTCCGGTTCGCGCGCGGCGTTCTCGAGGGTGGTCGTTCCCTTTGCGCGCACGCTCGCCAGCATGATGTTTTTCGTCGCCCCGACGCTGGGCTTACTCAGGCCGATGGTGTTGCCGCGCAGTGCGGACGATCGTACCACGACGGACCCGTGCTCCAAGTCGACAGTCGCGCCGAGCAACTCGAACCCGCGCAAATGCATGTCCACCGCGCGCGGACCGAGCACGCATCCGCCCGGGCGGGGCACTTCTGCCCTCCCGAATCGCCCCAGGAGCGCGCCGGTGACATCGAACGATGCATTGAGCTTGCTCACGAGCGCATAGGGAGCGACAAACGAATTGATGGAGGACGCGTCGATCACGAGCGTGCCGCCGGGCTGCTCGCGCACCCGGGCACCCAGGCTCTCGAGGATGGCCGTCATGACGTCGACGTCGGTGATGCGCGGTACGCGGTGCAGCACGATCTCGCTCTCGCACAAGATCGCCGCCGCCATGATCGGCAGCGCCGCATTTTTTGCACCGGGCGGTGCGACCACGCCCTCAAGCCGGTGGCCGCCTTCGACGATGAGTTTCGTGCGCAGGCCTTCGAGTGAATCCATCCAGCGTTCTCTTCTTTAGAGCAGCGCGACGACGGCGATTTTTAGACCGTGGGGCGGTGCGCGACCTCGAGACAGGCATGAGCCCATGCGATTGCGCGGCGCTCGGCGGTATCGTCGGATCCCCTCTTCTGCGCCAGCGCTTCCTCGGCCCGCTTCAGCTCGGCGCGCACTTGCTCAACGTCGATCTCGTCACGCGACAGCGCGACGTCCGTCAAAATGATGACCTTGTCGGGCAGCACTTCCATGAAGCCGCCGTCGACCGCGAACTCGATGCGTTCGGTTGCCGTCTTGCCGTCGCCGCCCGAACCCGCGTTGACGACCGTCGCCCGCACGGCACCGCTGCGCAGCGTCGTCAACAATGGCGCGTGCTGCGGCAACGCGCCCAAGTCACCCGCCGATCCGGGGGCCACCACGATTTCGGCATCGCCCTGAAACTTGACCGCGCCCGGCGTGACGATCAGAAACTGCGTGCGTGCTGGCATGTTTCCGGTCGCTACGCTTTCGCCGCCATGGCTTCCGCGTTCGCCTTCGCCTCGTCGATGTTGCCGCACATGTAGAACGCCTGCTCGGGCAATTCGTCGAGCTTGCCGTCCACCAGCTCCTTGAAACCGGCAATGGTCTCTTTGAGCGGCACGTATTTGCCGTTGCGCCCCGTGAATGCCTCGGCGACGAAAAACGGCTGACTGAGAAACCGCTGGATACGCCGGGCGCGCCGCACGATGACTTTGTCGTCTTCCGAAAGCTCCTCGACCCCGAGGATCGCGATGATATCTTGCAGATCGCGGTTGCGTTGCAGAATCTCCTGAACGCGGCGGGCCACTTGATAGTGCTCCTCGCCGACGTAACGCGGTTCAAGCAAACGCGAGGTGGAGGCCAGCGGGTCGACCGCGGGATAGATGCCCTTGTCCGAAATCGACCGCGAGAGCACGGTCGTCGCATCCAAGTGCGCAAAAGTCGTGGCGACCGCCGGATCGGTGAGATCGTCAGCGGGCACGTAGACCGCTTGCACGGAGGTGATGGAACCTTTGCGCGTGGAGGTGATGCGCTCTTCCAAGGCGCCCATCTCCGACGCGAGCGTCGGCTGATAGCCTACGGCTGAGGGCATACGCCCCAGCAGGGCGGAGACTTCAGAGCCTGCTTGCACGAAGCGGAAGATGTTGTCGATGAAGAGCAGCACGTCTTTGCCCTCTTCGTCGCGGAAATACTCCGCCATGGTCACCCCGGTGAGACCGACGCGCAGCCGCACGCCGGGCGGCTCGTCCATCTGACCGAAAACGAGCGCGGTCTTATCGATGACGCCGGAGTGCTTCATCTCCGCGTAGAGGTCGTTGCCCTCGCGCGTGCGCTCGCCGATGCCGGTGAACACCGAATAGCCGCCGTGTTCGGCTGCGATGTTGCGGATCAGCTCTTGAATGAGAACCGTTTTGCCGACGCCCGCGCCGCCGAACAGACCGACTTTGCCGCCGCGCACGTACGGCGCCATGAGGTCGATGACTTTGATCCCAGTCTCGAACATGATCGTGGTCGGATCTTGCTCGTCCAGCTTCGGCGCGGCGCGGTGAATGGGCATGAACTTGGCGGCGTCCACGGGCTTGTCGGAGTCGATGGCCTTGCCGAGCACGTTGAAGATGCGGCCCAGCGTGGCTGCGCCGACCGGCACGGAAATCGGCGCGCCGGTATTCTCGACCGCGGCGCCGCGCACCATGCCTTCGGTGCTGCCCATCGCCAGGCAGCGCACTTGATTGTTGCCGAGCTCGCCTTGCACTTCCAGCGTCAGTTCGTGCTGCTTGCCGTCGGCGCTCCCGATCTGGGTGCGCAAGGCCATGTTGATGTTGGGCAGCGCATCGGCGCCGAACTCGACGTCCACCACGTTTCCCAACACCTGCGATACTTTTCCGGTTCCTGCCATTGCTTCGTCCTATCCCTTCAGCGCTTCCGCGCCGCCGACGATCTCTAAGATCTCTTTGGTGATGGCGGCTTGACGCGTCTTGTTCATGACCATCGTCAGGTCATCGATCAGCTTCCCTGCGTTGTCGGTTGCGTTCGTCATCGCAATCAACTTCGCCGCAAACTCGGACGCCTGCGTTTCCAGGAGTGCCTGAAAAATTGTGAACTCCAAATATTTTGGCAGCAAGGCGGCCAGCACGCTTGCCCCATCGGGCTCGAACTCGAACGAATTCTTGAGGCCGCCGGCAGCAGCGGCCTTGCGTTCTTCGTTGACCGCCGGCGCTACCGGCAACAGCTGCAACGGTGTCGGACGTTGCACGATGGTCGAAACGAAGCGGCTTGAAACCAGCGTCACGTTGTCCACTTTGCCCGAGAGAAAATCATCGGAAAGGCGCGCTGCCACGTCTCTGGCCAGGTCGGTGAAGGGCTTGCCCACAAGCGGCCACTGCTCCGAAACCTTTGAGGGCGTTGGGCGGATTTGTGCTTGACCCTTGATGCCGATGATGTACAAGCTCGGGTTCGGTGCCGTGCGAGCGAGCGCCAGGGCAGCCCTCACCAAGTTGGAATTGAAGGCGCCGCACAATCCCTTGTCTGCGGTCATGAGCAGGATCCCGGCGTTTGCGACCTCGCGCGGCTTGAGGAGCGGATGGCTCGCACCGCCGCCCGCCACGAGTTCGGCGAGCATGTCGCCGATGGCGTTCGCGTACGGGCGCGCGGCGCGCATGGCGAGCTCGGCCCGGCGGATGCGGGCACCGGCGATCATCTTCATCGCGCGCGTGATCTGCTGCGTGTTCTTGAGCGAGCGGACCCGGTCGCGCAGCTGCCTGAGCGTTGCCACAGCTTATGCGGCCGCCGTCTTCGCGAAGCGCAACTTGAATTCGCCGATCGCCGCATCGAGTTGCGCGCGCAGGTCGTCCGGTAGTTCCTTGCGATCCGCGATCGTCTTGGGAATGTCGGGATGAGCGGTTTGCAAGAATTCGTAAAACTCGCGATGGAACTCGCGAATGCGATCGGTGGGGACATCCGCCAAGAAATCTTTGACGGCGACGTAGATCTGGATGACTTCCTGCTCCAAGCTGAGCGGCTCGAACTGCGGTTGTTTGAGGGTTTCGGTGATTTTTTCACCGCGCGACAGCTGCGCCAGCGTCACTTTGTCTAGGTCCGATGAAAGTTTGGAGAAGGCGGCCAAGTCGCGATATTGCGACAGCTCCAGCCGCAGCTGTCCGGCGACTGCCTTCATCGCTTTGGTCTGGGCTGCACCGCCGACCCGCGAAACCGAAAGCCCGACGTCGATCGCCGGCCGGATGCCGCTGTAGAACAGGCCCGTTTCGAGGTAGATCTGGCCGTCGGTGATCGAGATAAGGTTGGTGGGGATGTAGGCGGACACGTCGCCTTGCTGCGTCTCGATGATCGGCAAGGCAGTCATGGAGCCTGCGCCGAGCTCGTCCGAAAGCTTGGCGGCGCGCTCGAGCAAGCGTGAGTGCAAGTAGAAGATGTCGCCGATAGGCTTCGCGGCCGGGGGGCCGGCGTAAGACGAGCGATATCTCGCGATACGCCTGCGCGTGTTTCGACAGATCGTCGTAGACGATAAGCACGTCACGACCGGCATACATGAGCTCCTGACCCATCGCGCAGCCGGCGTAGGGTGCGATGTAGCGCAAGCTCGCCGGATCGGAGGAGTCCGCGGCGACGATGGTCGTGTATTCCATCGCGCCGGCGTCGGTGAGGATCTTGTAGAGTTGCGCGACCGTGGACGTCTTTTGGCCGATCGCGACATAGATGCATATGACGTTTTTGCCGCGCTGGTTGATGATCGCGTCGATCGCGAGCGCGGTCTTGCCGGTTTGGCGGTCGCCGATGATCAGCTCGCGTTGACCCTTGCCGATGGGCACGAGGCCGTCGATAGCCTTGATGCCGGTCTGCAGCGGTTGGCTCACCGCTTGGCGCTGCACGACCGTTGGGGCTTGCGTTTCAATGGGCCGCGTACGTGTCGTGGACACCGGTCCTTTGTCGTCTAAGGGTTGACCCAAGGGGTTGACGACGCGCCCGATCACTTCGTCGCCGACCGGCACGGACACGATGTGCCCGGTGCGGCGCACGGTCGCGCCTTCCTTGATATCTTCATCCGTGCCCAACACGACCACGCCGACGTTGTCTTCTTCTAAGTTGAACGCGATGCCGAACAAGCCGTTCGGGAATTGCACCAGCTCGCCCATTTCAACAGCGCTCAGGCCGTAGACACGCGCGATCGAGTCGCCGACTTCGATGACGGTTCCAACTTCGTCTTCGCGCACCTCGGTGCGCGCGCTCTTGATCTGCTGCTTGAGAATGCCGGCGATTTCGTCTGCATTGATCATGCTTTGTTTCCTTTTCCGTTCGTTGAGGCCGGGCCCCATGTATCGGCACTGACGAGCAAGTGCCTGCGCAATTCTTCCAGTTTTCCGGCGACGCTCGCATCCACGTAGCGATCGCCGACTTGCACGACCAGTCCGCCGAGCAATTCCGGCTCGACCTTCTCATCCGGGATGATGGTGCGGCCGTAGACGCGCGACAACCGGCGCGCGAGTTCGGCCAGCTGCGGTGGGGTGAGCGCGATCGGTGACGCGACTTCAGCCTTTTCACGGCCGGCAGCTTCATCCAACAATTCGTGCATCTGGCGTGCGACGATCGCGAGCAGGCCTTCACGACGCTTGCGGACGAGCAACAGCAAAAAGTTCAGCGTGAGCTCGTCGACGCGGCCGGCGAGCGTGCGCTCGAGAATCTTCATTTTGAGGCCGCGTTCGATCACCGGCGACGCGTAGAAGTCCGCCAAGCCGGTATTATTGTCGAGCGCCGCGGCGAAGCTGTCCAGGCCCGCGGTCACGGCTGTGGCATTACCCTGTTCCAATGTCAGCGCGTACAAAGCAGCGCTATAACGGCGGGCTATGCTCTCTTTAAGCACAGCGCAAATCCTTACGATGCATGCGCTTGCTCCAAGGTGGCCATGAGCTGCTCTACCAGGGCTTGCTGCTTGGCCGGATCGAGCAAGCGGCGCGCTAGTTCGAGCGCTTCATTGTGGGCGCTCTCCACGGTTTGCTCGAGCAGCTCGCGCCGTACGCGGTAACGTTCGCGGTCCAGCTCTCCGCCGGCGTGCGCGAGGATTCGCTGCGCGTGTTCGCGCGCCGCTATGCGTTCCTCTTCGATCAGCCGAGCCGCTTGCGCGCGGCCGATTTCGATCATCCGCGAACTGTCGAGTTTGGCTTTCTCGATCGCCTCACGCGCGCGCGTGACCGACTGCTCGGCGGCATCCCGCTGGGCGCTCGCCTCCGCGACCGCGCGGTTTTGTGCTTCTTGGTGCGCGACGAGTGCCGATTGCCCATAGCGGTTATACGCCCACACGATCACGGCGACGAAGATGACGAAGTCGATCAGCTTCGCTATGAACACGGGATCCGTGAAGTTCGGCATCTCCATCGCTTTACGCCACCTGCTCGAATCCGGTCGCTCGCTGAACCATACTGCGCGCCAGTTCGTGCACAAAAGCCTGCTGCCGTTCCACGGCTTGCGCGCGCTCAGTCGCCACGGTTGCGTGCGCCAGCTGCACAACGGCCGCGGCTTCGTTTGCAGCGTCTCGTTCGATTGCGTGAGCCTCGTCCGACGCGCGGGCCGCCGCAGCCCGCATCACTTCGTCGGTTTGGCGGCGCGCTTCGTTGAGAGTCGCATCCGCCTGTGCTTGCAGCGCTGCCGCCTGCGCGGCGAACTCGTCGGCTGTATGGTACAGACCGGCGATGTAACGCTGGCGCTGTTCGATCGCCCGGCGGGTCGGAGCGATGAACACATACGTCAACAGCATCCAGAAGATGATGAAGTTCAGGATCTGGAATAGGAACGTGCCGTCGATCGAGAGCAGCATCGCTTTTTTCTACTTACCGCCCAAGAATCGGCGTGAGCGCTTTCATCACGCCGAGCCCGAAACCGCCGAACAACAGGAAGAACGCGAACACGATTGCGATGATCGGGAACGCTTCCAAGATGCCGACGCCAAGCAAATAGAAGAAGAAAATATTCGGTCGCGCTTCGGGTTGGCGCGCGATCGACTCGACTGCCTTGCTGCCGATGATGCCGTCGCCGATCGCCGACCCAAAGCCCGCAAACCCTACCATGAGCGCGAAGCCCATGATGATCGAGGCGAGTAAAACCACCTTTTCCACTGTGAGCTCTCCTTAATGATCCGAAGTTTCTTGGGTGGGAGTGATGAGATACGCGATGGTCAGGAGCGTGAAAACCAGAGCCTGGATGATGCCGATGATCATGTTGAAAGCAAAGATTCCGAGCGGAAAAACCTTCGCAATGGTCGAGAGAAAACCCAGATGTGCGAGGATCATTGCGGAAGCGACCACCAACAGCACCTCGCCCGCAAAAATATTTCCGAACAACCGCATCGCAAGCGTCACCGGGCGAGCGAGTTCGTCGATGATGTTGATGGGGAGCATCGCGACGCCGAGATACCACGGTTTTATGAACAGATGCTTGTAATACCCGAGTCCGTGACGGCGAATCCCGACAAGCTGGATCAGGAGAATGGTCGTGACGGCGAGCGCAGCAGTCGTATTGAGGTCGGCGGTCGGCGACTTGCCGATGAAGGGGAACAGCCCGATCTCGTTCAGGAGCAGAATGAAGACGAAGATGGAGATGACGTAGGGTACAAATGGAGCGCCGTTTTTGCCGAGAATGCCGGTTGTCAGCTCGCTCAAGGCGCTCACGCTGAGCTCCATGATGCTATAGCGCTTCGAAACGACGGTGACCGGGTGCGTCGCCGCCAGCATGCCGACGACGGCCAACGCAAGCCCCATCGTGAGCCACGTGATGATCACCGTATCGGCGTGCACCGTGTCAAACGGCGCAGGCAGAAACTTCAGGTGCCACAGAGGATGGCTGCCGATGGTTTCCTGCATTGTTCCCTTTTACGCGCTTGTCTTCGTCGCCGGCGTTGTGACCGCAGTCGCCGGGGCGTAGCTCGCCTGGATTTGTTTCCGATAGGTGAGAATCGCCACTCCTAGCGGTGCGACAAATCCGGCAAGATATGTGAAGTAGCCGAGCGCCGGTCCATGCCGAAGAATGAGAAAAGGCAAGGAGCCCGCGAGCAATACTCGCACGAGCGATTCGAGCGTCAAGAACGGCAAGTAGCGTTTACCGCTTTTCGCCAGCCGGTTGAAGCTTGCAGCGATGTGGAAAAGGTACGCGACTCCCACCACGCCGCCACCGAATAGGGCCAGCGCCGGAACCTTCAGATTGCCGAAAATCGCAAGTGCTGCGGCCGCGACGACGATCAAGCCAAGGCTGCGCAATGCGACCGCTTGTTGGAACATGCGGACCGTTTCCATGGGCCCTTGGCGTTCGAGCCGGTTGTAGCGACGGACCTTCAGCTCGTTTTGTGAGCTACATCCGCGCTGCTAACTGTCGGTACATCGAGTAGATGCCTGCTGCGAAACCCAGCACGACGCCCACGGGCACTGCCCAATTCCATTGCAGGTACTTTGCCGCAAGCAAGCCCAGCGCGACCCCGACGATCAGCGTGCCGACCACCGTCATGCCTGCGCCGGCGAGACTTCCTACATCGAGAGGGGAGGGCGACGGCTGCTTCACGCTGAGGCTGTCTTACGATGCCGCTTGCGGCAACGTCGGTGCAGTTGTCGGCGCAAACTCCGGCGGCATCGCACCGCCGCGTTGATACGCCCACAACGCGTCGGCGATGCGTTGCGCTGCGTGTCCGTCGCCGTAGGGATTGGTCGCCTGCGCCATCCTTTTATACGTGGCGGAGTCATCGAGCAGTTCGCTGAGCTCATGCACGACGTCGTTTTCAGCGACGCCGACCAAGCGAAGCGTGCCGGCCTCCAACCCTTCCGGGCGCTCGGTAACGCGACGCAGCACGAGCACCGGCTTGCCAAGACAAGGCGCCTCCTCTTGCAATCCGCCGGAATCGGTGACGACGATCGTCGCGCGCGCGACCGTTGCGACGAGCTGCCGGTAGGTGAGCGGCGCGATGAGATGCACGCGCGGTTTGCCGTCGAGCAGCCGGCGCACCGCTTCCACGATCGGCGGGTTCGGGTGCACGGGCCACACGAGCGACACATCGGGTCGCTTGGCGAGCACTGTGCCCAATGCTCGGCAGAAGCCCTCGAGCGGAGCGCCCAAGTTCTCGCGCCGGTGCGCTTCCGCGAAGATCATCCGCGGCGTATCAACCGGCACAGCGTCGCGCGCGGTCACGCGTGCATGGACCCACAAGAAGGCGTCGATCACCGTGTTGCCGGTGACGACGATGCTCGCTGGATCTTTTCCCTCGCGCAAGAGATTGCGCTTGGCGAGCGGCGTCGGAGCGAAGTGGTAGGTCGCGAGCACGCCGGTGAGCCGGCGATTGATTTCTTCTGGAAACGGTTCGTAGATCGTCGAGGTGCGCAGCCCGGCTTCCACATGGCCGACCGGAATTTGCTGGTAGTACGCCGCCAGCGCCGCCGCGGTGGATGTGGTCGTGTCGCCGTGCACCAAGACAACGTCGGGCTTGAGATCTCGTAACGCAGTGCCCACGCGCTCCAGCACGCGGGTCGTGATGTCGGTCAGAGATTGCCCTTCGGTCATCACGCCTAAATCGTACTCCGGGCGCAAACCGATCAACCGCATCACTTCGTCCAGCATCTCGCGGTGCTGGGCGGTCGCGATCGGGTAACAGCGAAAACGGGGATCGGCGCTGAGTGCATGGACGACCGGCGCCATTTTGACTGCGTCCGGGCGCGTGCCGAAAACGACGGCCACGCTCACAGGGCACATCAAAAGATGTGCGGCCCGCCGGGTCTGGACAACATGAGCGCGATCGCGCCCAGAATACCGCACACGAAATAGAGCAAAATCACCACTTGGCGCTGCGACAGTCCGAACTCCAGCAACTGATAGTGCATGTGACTGCGATCTGCCAAGAAGATAGGCGTCCGTTTGCGCAAACGCTTCAGGATGACGCTGGCGGTGTCGAAGATCGGCAAGGCTAAGACGAGCAGCGGCACGAGGAGCGAGATGGCCACCGGCACCTTTTCCGTGCCCATCACCGACGCGCTCGCAAGCACGAATCCGATGAACAGCGAACCGCCGTCGCCCATGAAGATGCGCGCGGGATTGTAGTTAAAAGGAAGAAACCCGGCGGCAGCGCCGCCCAGCGCGCACATCGTGATCGCGACCAGGTACTCGTGATGCCAGAGCGAGACGACGATCATCGTCACCGACGCGATCAACGTCACGCCGGTCACCAGGCCGTCCAAGCCGTCCAGAAAGTTGATCGCGTTGACCATCCCCAGGTACCAAAATAGCGTGAAGGGGACGGCGAACCAGCCTAAACTGACGTAACCGTAATGCGGCAGCGTGAACCCCACGATCGGAAACTTGTACAACACGATGGCGATCAGCGCGACGCAGAATTGTGCGGCCAGCTTGCGCCGCGGCTGCATCCCCATGATGTCATCCCACAGCCCGACGCCCAGCATGAGCGTTCCGCCGAAGAGCAGGCCGATGATATGCGCTAAATCGTCGGTGCCGAGGTAGTGATGGATGACAAAATTGTTGGACAGCGCCACGTTGAGCATCGCGAACAGCGCCAGCATGAAGCCGACGTAGATCGCGATGCCTCCTAAGCGCGGCGTGGGATGACTGTGGATGCGCCGTTCGCCGTCCGGTTCGTCGAAAACGCCGACCGCGAAGGCCATGCGGCGCACGAGCGGCGTCACGATCGCGCAGGCGATCAGTGCGAGCACGAACGTCAATCCGCACAGCCAGTAGATATTGATGTTGAATGCGGGATGCGCCGTCGTCACGGTTGGCTCTGCAAGCGCTCCGTCACAATGCCCGCCTCGCGCAGCAGCCCGAAGGCGATGTCATCGGGATACGAGTCCTCGTAGACGATCCGTTTCACGCCCGCGTTGATCAAGAGCTTGGCACATGTCTGACACGGGTTATTGCTGCAGTAGAGCGTCGCACCCTCGATGGAAATGCCGTGGCGCGCGGCTTGCACGATTGCGTTTTGTTCCGCGTGGGTCGAGCGCACGCAATGGTCGTTGAGCAAGTCGCCGCCGGCGGTATGGTCGCAGTGACGCAGACCGGCGGGCGCGCCGTTGTAGCCGGTCGCGAGGATGAGCTTGTTCTTCACGAGCAGCGCACCGATCGCCCGGCGCGAGCAGGTCGCTCTCGTCGCCACCGCGCGGACGATCGCCATGAAATAGGCATCCCAGGATGGGCGGCCGGCGATGTCGTTGGGCAGCAAGGCGCTCGCCGACTCGCTCACGAGCGAGTCCCAGGATTCTTCAATGTCACGGTGCCGGCGGAACGGGTGAGCGGCACTCTGCCAGCGCCCGCGCCGTAGAGCCGGTCGCCGGCGTCTCCCAAGCCCGGGATGATGTACCCGTGTTCGTTGAGATGGCGATCGACGGCGCAGGTGAACGACACCAATCCGGGATGAGCGCTAAAGAGCGTGCGCAAGCCTTCCGGTGCGGCGATCAGCGAAACGAGGCGGATATCGGCCAGCCGTGCGCCATGGTCGAGGAGCAGCTCGATCGTCGCGATCGCCGACGCTGCGGTTGCGAGCATCGGATCCAAGATGAAGACTCGCCAGTCGAGCAGCTTCTCCGGAAGATTGACGTAGTACGGAACGGCGCGCAACGTATCGGGATCGCGATAGATGCCGACGTGCGCCACATGCGCCTGCGGCAGGAGCGCGTGAAAGCCCGGCACCAGACCTAACCCTGCTCGCAAGATGGGCACCAGCAGCGGCACGCGCACGACGGTCTTGGCGGGTGCCCAGCCGAGTGGCGTCGCCACCTGGGTATCGGTTGTTTCCAAATCCGCGGTCGCGGGCCAGGCGAGCAGCGTTGCGAGCTCAGCGCATAGTTCCCGAAATTCCTTATTCGGAGTGGCGGCGTCGCGCAGCCGACCGAGCTTGTCCGCGACAAGCGGATGCTCGACGACGCACAGCCCCGGAAAGTCCGGCGCCGTCGTCACACGGGCCTGCGAAAGTGCTGACGCGTCCATAACCGTTACGGAACGCCGAACGCGCTTGTGAGCTCGTACACGCGCGCACGGAGGGCATCGCTGCGCGAGTTCTTGCCGATGTCGGCCATTGCTTCACCCATGATGTCGCCGATCTCGCGCATCTCGGCCTCCTGCATGCCGCGGGTCGTGATAGCCGGCGTGCCGATGCGAATGCCGCTGGCGACCGCCGGCGGGTTTTTGTCAAAGGGAATCGTGTTCTTGTTGACCGTGATGCCGATGCCGTCAAGGTATTCTTCGACGGCCTTACCGGTCAGGCCACGCACGGAAACGTCGACGAGCATGAGGTGATTGTCCGTTCCGCCCGTGACGATGCGTAGGCCCTTCGCTTCGAGCGAGCGCGCGAGTTCTTGCGCGTTACGGATGATTTGGCGGGAGTAGGTTTTGAATTCGGGCTTGAGCGCTTCGCCGAACGCTACCGCTTTGGCGGCGATGACGTGCATGAGCGGACCGCCTTGGATACCCGGAAACACGGTTTTGTTGATCGCTTTGCCGCGCTCGGGATCGGTCATCACCACGCCGCCGCGCGGACCACGCAACGTCTTGTGCGTCGTGGAAGTGACGTACTCGGCGTGGCCGATCGGCGAAGGATGCAGCCCAGCCGCGACGAGGCCGGCGACGTGCGCGATATCAGCGAACAACAACGCTCCCACCTCACGCGCGATATCGGCAAATGCCTTCCAATCCGGCGTGCGCGCATAAGCGCTCCAGCCTGTGACGAGCATCTTGGGTTTGTGCGTGCGCGCGATCGCTCTGATCTCATCGTAGTCGAATCGCTCGGTTCCCTTACTGACGCCGTAGCTGACCATGTTGTACATCTTGCCGCTGAAATTGACTTTGCTGCCGTGCGTGAGATGGCCGCCGTGATCGAGCGAGGTCCCCATGACCGTGTCGCCGGGTTGCAGCGCCGCGAAATATACCGCCATGTTGGCTTGGGCGCCGGAGTGCGGCTGCACGTTGGCATAGGGGGCGGCGAAGAGTTGTTTCAAGCGTTCGATGGCGAGGTTCTCGGCGATGTCGACGTACTCGCAGCCGCCGTAGTAGCGCTTCGCAGGATACCCTTCAGCGTACTTATTCGTGAGCACCGAACCCGCCGCTTCGCGCACGGCGGCGCTCACGTAGTTCTCCGATGCGATGAGTTCGAGGTTCTTGCGCTGGCGCTCTTCCTCTAACTCGATCGCCCGGTAGACCTCCGGATCGGCGGCCGCGAGTGTGAGCTGCTCCAAGACTCTCGCGTTCACGTGCGCACGTCCACGGCGTCTTTGGGGAAGGGCTTACCGCTTTCATAGTCGCTGATCTCATCGACGCGGCGCGCGTGCCGGCCACCCTCGGGCTCGGTCTGCAGCCAGACATCGAGGCACTCGCGAACCATTTCCCAACCCGTTAGGCGCTCGGCGAAGCACGCGACGTTGCAGTGATTGTGCTGCCGCGAGAGTTTGGCGGAATAGGGTTCGGCGATCGGGGCGGCGCGGACGCCCTTCACTTTGTTTGCCGCGATCGCGATGCCCAAACTCGAGCCGCACACGAGCACGCCCCGGTCGCACTCGTCGTTCGCAACCGCTTCACCAACTTTGAATCCTACCAGGGGATAGTCGATCGGTTCGGTCGAGTACGTGCCGAAGTCGATCACCTCATGACCGAGTTCGCGCAGATGCTGGGCGATCAGCGTCTTGTACGCAAAACCCGCATGATCGGCACCGAGCGCGATCCGAAACGTCGTGCTAGCCATCGTGTGAGTGGTTCCCCCCGTCCCAGTGGGCAGCCTTTGTGTTACGCGCCGTCGCCGAACTTCTGTAAGGTTGCGAAAATCTCGGGCATGGCGCTCAGTAACGTATCGCGCACCGAGCGCACTTCATCCGGGTCGCCGCTGATGGGATCGGGAACGTCGCCTTGGCCTGTGATGTCGTTAAAGCTGAGAATCTTTTTGGCGTCTTTTTTGAAGGCGCTGCGCAGCATGTCACGCTGTTCGTCCGTCATCGTGACGACGAGCGTCGCGGGGGAGACCAAGTCGCCGCTCGCAGGCTGAGAGCGGTGCTGGTCGAGGGAGAGACCGATCTCATTCATCGTCGCTTGGGCGATGGTCGCAGCCCGGTAGCCCGGCAGCGCATGCGTCCCTGCGCTCGCCACCCGCAGCGGCATGCCGCGGCGCTGGGCCTCCGCGGACGCGATGACTTGCGCGATGGCGCTGCGGCACGCGTTGGCCGCACAGATGAACACGAGTTGGGCGTCGGATTGCGGCATGTTTGCTATTTCTGGGGCTCGTTTGCGGCGCCCTGGGCAACCATCGCCTCGACTTCCGCTGCCGTCGGCAGTGCGGGAATCGCGCCCTCGCGCAAACAGGCGAGCGCGCCCGCTGCGCAGCCGTACCGTACGGCGTCTTGCGTGCTGGCCGCGTTCAAAGCCAGATCGTGTGTCCACAGCAGGCGCCACAAAATTGCCGCCATGCAAGCATCACCCGCGCCCGTGGTATCCACGGGCTCGATGCGCGGGCCACGCACCTCGCCGTGCGACCCATCGCGCAAGAACCACGCGCAGCCGCGCTCGGCGCGGGTCATGATGACCGCCTGCGTAGCGTCGCTGAGCAAGGCGCGCGGGTCATCCGGCGGCAACTGCATGCTCGTCAGATCCTCGTCAGAAAGTTTCACGAGGTTCGCGCAAGCGCAGCCGGCCAGCAGCAGACGCGTCATCTCCTCACTTGTTTGGAACAGTGATGGCCGAGCGTTCGGATCAAAGGTCACGAACACGCCGTTGCTGCGCGCAGTTTGGGCGAGCGCCATGCAGGTCGAGCGTGCCGGTTCGCTCGACAGCAAGACCCCGCCGAAATGCAGCGCCTTCGCGCGCGTGATCGTGCCTTCCGCAACGTCCCCCAGCTCCAAGAGGCTGTCGGCGCCGGGATGACGCACGAACATGAAATCCCGCTCGCCGTGCTCGCCGCGCGCAACAAATGCGAAGGTCGTCGTCGCGTCTACCACGCGCACGTCGTCGAGGTTCACGTTTTCGTGCGCCAGCGTGCTTACGAGATACTTTCCGAACGGATCACGACTGACCGTGCCGGCAAAATGCGCTGTGCCGCCGAGCCGCGCGATGCCGACTGCCACGTTCGAAACCGCTCCACCGGCCGCGCGCGAAAAGAATTCGCTCGCGCCGAGATTTGCGATGCCTGCTTGCGCAATGAAATCGACCAGCGATTCTCCGACGCACACGACGTAACTCATAGACACATTTTCTTTCGGCGCGGTTGCAACCATGCTCTGTGCAAAAGTGGAGGGTTCCCGAAGATGCCGCAGAACAGCGCGTCGTTGAAAGCAACGCGCGCCTCTCGGCTCTGCGCACGCGCGAGCATTGTCACATGAAGCTCGGGTGTAACTCGCACTCCTACGCGCGCATGCTGGCGGCCGGCGAGCTGACGCAGCTTGAGTGGGTCGACGCGTGTGCGCACGACCTCATGCTCGACGGCGTCGAATTTGCCGGCGCGCACTTTCCCCGGTCCGACGAAGACTACCTCGCACAACTCAAAAAGCTGTGCGTCGATCGTTGTCTGACCGTCGCCGGATTGCATCACGACGTCGCCTTCGATCCGGCTGATGTCGATAGGCATGCGGCCTTACTCGTGGCCGCGATGAGCAGCGCGCTGGCGTTGGGAGCGCCGGTCGTGCGGTTCACGAGCTCGAGCGCGAGCGGCTCACCGGGCATTGCGTGGCGCGAGCTCATTCGCGGTCTCAAAGCAGCGTGTCTCGATGCGAAGTTCCACAACATCACGCTGGCGCTGCAACCGAGTGCGGGTTCGCTCGTCGCGACGCCTGCGGAGGCCAAACGGGCGATGAAGGAATGCGATTCCGCATGGCTGCGGCTGGCGCTCTCCGCGCGTGAGTTCACGTCGGAACAGCGCGAGGAGTGGGCGGCCGCCCTTGCCGACGTGGTCATTATCAGCGCGCCAATGGTGCGCTTGGACACATTCGGTGCGGATGAAACCATCGACTACATCAGCGTGCTCACGCAGCTGTGGCAGCACCGCTACCGGGGGTTTCTCTCATTGGAATATGGCGGCGACGAAGACGAAGGCGCGGCGGTGAAAAGCTCGGTGTCGTGGCTGCGTGGCATGTTGGCCAAAGATGCGCTCAAGGCTGCCGCGATACTGCCGGCCACTTGAACCGATAACGGTTGCCCGAAAAAGCAGAACGACCCGCTGCTGTTCACACCGGGCCGTCTACAACCCCAAAGTGCCGTTACTCGCCGGGAATTGAACCCGCTTTCGCAGGTGGGTGCGTACCCGGCCATCGGAAGGCTTCCCTCAACGAGGAGGGCATGCACAAAAACGGCCTGGAGTCTTGCTCCCTTTGTGATTGTGTTGGATCAATCACCAAAGGCGAGCTCTCGCACACCCCAGGGACCGCGCTTTCGCGCGACACCGCTAACCTAGCACGCTGCCGCGCGAAAAACAAGTCTTGACAAAAGAGAAGTGATCGACCAAAAAAAGGAGCGGCCCACAACGAGCCGCTCCACTTCCGCCGGCGCGGTTCGATGCCGCGCGACGTCGGCTTAGAACCGTCGAATGAAGAAGAACTCGAACAGCCGCGCGTCCTGCGACACCTTTTGGTTGATGAAGCTGCACGAAGGAACTCCCGGGCTTCCTAGACCGACGCAGCCAGGCGTGGAAGGAGTTGCGTGAACGCCGGACAGGGGGCCGTTAAACGGGAAACACCCGGTACCGTTGTTGTCGACTTGACAAGGGGTCGTTCCCTGTAGATTGTTCGTCAGGTTCGTGCCACGAATACCGACGGTGAAGTTGCCGTGATCGAAGTCCTTTGACACCGTCGTGTTGACGACGAAATAGCCGCTGCCTTTGCCCTCGTTTTGTGATATCTGCGTTCCTGCCGGGTTCAGCACCGCGATATTGTAGAACGAATCGAAGGAGTAATAGACGAGCGGCAACACGCGGAATCCGTTGCTGTGCAAATCCGCCAAGAACGTGCCCGCGAAGAGCGGCACGAGACCTTGGCGCACGTAGACGCCTTGATTCACGAGTGTGGATGGCAAGGGGAAGTTGTAGTAACCCGAGTTCCCGCTGGTTGCCGTGGTCCAGTAATTATCGTACGAACCGGAAAGCCAGACCGAGGCTCCGGTTGGTCGCTGATCGAGATGGCTAAATCCGAGCTCGACGCCCGCCGCGCGTATCTTCAGACCGTTGGTCGGCACGTCTTCTTTTGAAAAGATCGGATTGCCGCTCGAGTCAAACCCAAGGATCGGATTGTATTCCTCAAAGTAGTTGTCGGTGTGGCGGATCCACGGTCCGATCCGCAACGAGGTGTTGGGCGCGAACTGATGCTCCCACATCAAATCGGCATTGTGATTGATCTGCGGCGCGACTGCCGCGCCGGGAGCGAAGGGGTTGTAGAAGGTCGGGACGGTGTGGTTCGAACTCATGCGCCAGACATAGGCCGTGCCGACGAACGCAGCAGTGTCTCCCCAGGAGAAGCGCACGACGTTGTTCTCGTTGACGCGATACGTGCCGGCCACCGTCGGAATCCACGACCCAACCGAGATGGACTTTGCGTTCCTGAAGTCCGTCGAATTCGGGATGGCTGGTATCCCATACCACTCGCGCTGATATCTGAGGCCGGGCTCGATCGTGAAGTGTCCGCTGTTGACCGAAGCTTGTGCGTACACGTAAGGGATGTGCGTGGGGATGTCCGTCAGCGCGCCGTAAAATGCACGGCCCGGCCAAGCACCGGTGTTAGGATTGAAGCTTGACAAATTTCGGATATCGCGGAAGTTCTGATCGTATTCCTGTCCGATGCCGGCTTTCAACGTGAGGTTCGCGGTGGGAGTGTCAGTGTAATCCATCGCGGCGATATACATTCGCGAGTTGCGGTCTTGGTAGTAGTCGCCGGAGTCGTGCGTGCAGGTTGAGCCGCCCGGCGTGATCGGGAGCGGCGCTCCCGCCTTGTAAGGAAGAGGCGGACAGCCGGCCGGGAGCGGCGGTTCGACGCTGCCCGGATTGTTCGGATCGGTGAGCACTTGATCGAAGAGGTACTGATTGAAATTCTCCGCTAAGCGAAACGCGATGCTGGCATGATCGCCGATGACTCGATTCCATTGAATCTTGCCTAGGCCGCCGTAGTGCCTCGTTGCAACCCCATCACCGTTCGCTAACGATTTGAAATACAGACCACCGGGACACGGTTGCCCGTTGGGCGCGATGCCGCCCATCCCGAAGGTTCCAAATGTATCGGATGGATCGGGTAAGGCCCCCGGGCAGGGAGCCAATTTTAGCAGCGGCGCTCCGGCCGTACCCGTGTTGAGCAAGTAGCTATTGTTTTGATCGTACAGGCTGTTTTCGACCATGATCTGGATGTCGTCTTTGCCGGAGGGCCGGTAGTGAAAGTTGCCGACCAAATCGCGCGTGTTGACCGGTCCTGCATTGGTCGAACTGACGCCGCCCGGACCATACACGACGTTCGGGTAGGTGTTTTCGCCGTAGTTGTATTGGTTGTCGGAGAGGACGCCGCCGAATGCCATGTAGTAGGAGAAGCGATTGTCAGGCGTAGCTCCCCCGTACTCGAGTCCGATCTTGTGATTGAAAGTCGGGCTCGTGAAACCAAATGCGACCGAACCGAATGCCGGATACCGTCCGGCTTTGACCACAGAATTGATGATACCGGTGCCGTTCGCCGCTGCGCCGGCGTTCAATCCACCGGTGTAGACTTCGAGATTGCCGATGCCGACATTCGAAAGATTGCTGGTGAAAAAACCGAGGATCCGTTCTGCGATCGGAATGCCGTCGTATTCGTAGCCGTTGTCCGTGTCCTGACCGCCGCGAATCGACGGTTCGCTCGGAAAAGCGCCGCCGATGGGAGCGAGCCCTGGAACGGTCGCCGTGTATTCGTACAGCGTTTTATGGAGATCGTCGCCGCCGGACGCTGCCGCGAGTTGGGTGCCATTGATGTTGTACACGTCCGTGCCGGTGTGCGGCTGAACTAGATTCGAGGAGGCTCGAACCGGTACTCGCCCTAGCGTGCGAACCGTCTTGGTCAGTTTGCGATCGACGACGCTCGTTTGGTCTTGGTTGACGTTGACGCCGACGGTCGAGTCAAGCTCGTAGCCCGTAAGGGAGAACGAGACCGTATACGTATCGGGATTCAGCGCCTGGACTGAGTAAAATCCCGCCCGGTTCGTATAAGCGGTTTGCGTGCCGCTGCCGGACGTCGCGGTGACTTTTACGCCCTGCAACGGCGCGCCGGTCTCCGAGTCGGTAACCGTCCCCGTGATCGTTCCGGTCGTCCCCGCCATGACGAGAGACGGCGTGAACGATAGCACGGAAAGCGCGGCGGCCACAACTGCAACGAATAGCAAACGTTGCCGCTGCACCATCACAGCGCCAAAAAATTGACTCATGGTTCTCTCCTCTAACCCAACGAACCGGACGATACACCCAAATCGGGTTTCCAAGTTGCCCCGCGGTGCGCTAGTCCAACTCATTGGCTCCAGCCCCTGTGACGTCCATCATTTACCGTGCTATAGCCGCGCCCTGCGCCACTGCTCCAGAGAGGCCGGCAATACTGCAAAAAGTTGCAGAATTGAACGGCCCTCGTTAGGACCGGTTCGTCCGGCTGTTCTGCTCGCGCGCGCGGAATAGGCAGCTCTTATCACCGCGAGCCGAGGACTTCAGGGGCGGCGACCTAATCGCGTCGGGTATGGTGGGTTCGACCCAAGAGGGCACGGTGGAGTTAACGACCGAGCCGCTTACCTTGCATCTGCGTCATACGTTTAGGATCGCGCGCTCGTCTGAAGACAGTGCACAGACCCTGCTCGTCCGCTTACGCGTGGACGGTTTTGAAGCGCTCGGTGAATCCTCGCCGATCACGCGCTACGATGAGACGATAGAACGGGTCGCGCAAGAGCTAGGGCGCATCGATGTGTCGCGCATGGATTTTTGGGCGTTCGATCACGTGCTCGACGCGTTGCCGCAGCGCGAGCCGGGGGCGCGCTGCGGGCTCGATCTTGCATTGCACGACCTCGCCGGCAAGCGCCTCGGCGTCCCGATCTATCAATTGCTGGGACTCAACCCGCTGGATGCGAAGAAGACGTCGTTCACCATCGGCATCGCGCCGCTCGAGCAAACCGTGGAGAAGACACGCGAGGCCCGGCAGCTCCCGATTCTCAAGGTCAAACTTGGCAGGGGAAGTGAGGTGGAAACGCTCGAGGCGGTTCGTTCCGTGTACAGCGGCACCATTCGGCTGGACGCGAACGAGGGCTGGACCGCCGAACAGGCGGTGCACATGCTGAAAGAGCTCCGCCGTTTCGATATCGAGTTCTGCGAGCAGCCGATTCCGGCAGGCCATCCGGAGCAGTTGCGTTTCGTTCGCGAACATTCACCCATTCCTATCATCGTCGATGAGGATTGCCGGCGCTTGGAAGATGTAGCGCCGCTGCATGGTTGCGTCGACGGCATCAACATCAAATTGGTCAAATGCGGGGGCATGCGTGAGGCGATCCGGATGATCCACGCGGCGCGCGCCTTGCGCATGAAAGTGATGATCGGTTGCATGATCGAGTCGTCGCTGCTGTGCACTGCGGCGGCTCATTTGACGCCGCTCACCGACTACGCGGATGTCGACGGACCGCTGCTCATCACCGACGATCCCTTCGTGGGCGTCGAATACGAGAACGGACGGCTGCGCTTACCACCTGGACCCGGGCTGGGGGTCACACCGCGGCGCACGCCGTAGTGTTGCCGCATCATGCAGGAGCGCACGCCCCGCCGCTACGTCATCGTAACGGATGGTTACCTGTTGAATCGCCACG
This sequence comes from Candidatus Eremiobacteraceae bacterium, assembly GCA_035307865.1. Classification (GTDB taxonomy): domain Bacteria; phylum Vulcanimicrobiota; class Vulcanimicrobiia; order Eremiobacterales; family Eremiobacteraceae; genus JALYZS01. Next base: position 23,984 of record DATGHT010000321.1, read on the forward strand.
CGAAGACCGCACACGGCATGTTGCGTTATACAGAAGATGAGATCGTCGCCGTGATCGACGGCGGCTACGCGGGCAAGGATGTGGCGGACGTGCTGCCGGCGCTCCATCGCAGCGCACCGATCGTCGCCTCGGTCAAGGAGGCGCTGCCCTTCGCGCCGACATCCCTCTTAGTGGGAGTGGCTACGGCAGGAGGCATCTTGCCGCCGCAATTTCGTGCCCACGTGTTGGACGCCATCGATGCGGGCCTGGAGATCGTGAGCGGCTTGCACCAGCTGCTGCGCGACGACCCCGAATTCGTCACGCGCGCACAAAAAAGCGGCGCACGCTTCTGGGATGTGCGGTTGCCGCCCACATCGATACCGCTTTTTTCCGGTGCAGCATACCGCGTGCCGCAGGTCGTCGCGCTTGCGGTCGGGAGCGATTGCGCAGTCGGCAAGAAATCCGTCATGATCGAGTTGCAACGGGCGGCGGTTGCAGCGGGCGATCGCGCTGAATTCGTGGCGACCGGCCAGACCGGCGTCATGATCAGCGGCAAGGGTATCGTCGTCGACCGCGTCATTTCAGATTTTGTTTCCGGCGCCGCCGAACAGCTCGTCCTCGGCGTGAGCGCCGATGCGCGCTATGCGCTCGTCGAAGGCCAAGGCAGCATTCTGCACCCGGCCTATGGCGCAGTCACTCTCGGCTTGCTCTACGGCAGCGCGCCCGACGTGCTCGTGCTGTGTCACGAGTGCGGACGCGAGCTCGTCGAAGATTTCGATGTCAAGATCCCCGACCTGAACGCACTGCGCCGCATGCACGAGTCGCTGCTGGCGCCGATCAAACCCGCCGCTTGCGTCGCGGTCGCGCTCAACACGCAGCGGCTCAACGAGGCACAGGCTCGGGAAGCCATCGCCGCAGCCCAACGCGATACGGACCTTCCCGCTGACGACGTCGTGCGCTTTGGCGGCGCGCGTTTGTGGACGGCCGTGCGTGCAGCGGCAACGCAAACAGCGAAAGCGCGGGCGCACGCGCAGCCCTTGCAAGCATGAACGCACGTCTCCGAATGCTCGCCTGTTTGCTGTGCGTCGCCGCAGCAAGTTCCGCGTGTACGAAAGTCAGCATGGAATCCTCACATGGAGGCGTTGCCGCCCGCAACAGCTGGACGATCTCCGGCGTGCTGCGCAGCGCCATCAGCGAGGAGCCCAACACCCTGGTGCGCATATTCTCAAACCAAGCTTCCGCCGACGACGTGACTGCGCTGCTCTTCGAACCCTTTTTCCGCTACGACGAGCGCGAACGGCCCGTGCCCGCCCTCGCCATGAAATTCCCGACGCCGCAGAACGGCCTCATCAGCAAAGACGGCCTTCGCATCACCTTCGACTTGCGTCCGAATGCCCGCTGGTCGGACGGCGTTCCCGTGACCGCAAACGATGTGATCTTCACCTGGCACGCGATCGTCGATGGCAACAACCCCGTCGTCTCGACAGCCGGGTTTGACAAGATCAAGACGATCATCGCCGAAAATCCGCATCGCGTCACGCTCGTGTTGAAAGCGCCCTACAGCCCGCTCGTGTACCTGTTCTCAGAAGGATCGTTCCCGCCGCTGCCCGAGCACATTCTGCGCGGCTACAAGACATTGAACAACATCACGTACGACGCGGCGCCGATCGGGGATGGGCCCTTCAAGCTGAAGCAATGGCTGCATGGCTCCGATCTCATCTTCGTTCCGAACGAACTGTATTGGCGCGGGCCCGCGCATCTGCGCGAGCTCGACATCAAGATCATCCCCAACGCCAACACGCAGCTCAACGCACTGCGCACGCATGAGATCGACCTCGTCGACGGCGTTTCGAAACCGCTCGCAGGCGAGTTGCACGCGATTCCCGGGATAAACATCGTGACCCAGCTGCAGGCGAACTATCGGCACCTGGATTTCAATCTCAAGAATCCGATCTTGCGCGATGCGCGCGTGCGGCGAGCCATCGCACAGAGCATCGATGTACCCAAGATTCTCCAGGACGTCTACGCGGGCGAGGGCGTCGTCGCATCGACCGACATTCCGCCGTTTTCCTGGGCCGCGAGCCCGCTGCCGCCCATTCCGTACGACCCCGCGGGCGCGGCCCAGTTGCTCGACGCGGCGGGTTGGAAGATGGGCCCTGACGGCATCCGCGTCAAAGACGGCCAGCGGCTCGCGCTGGCGATTTCCAGCGCAACCGACAACCGGCCGAATGCAAATGCGGAAGCGCTGGTCGCACAGGAACTGAAGTCCATCGGCATCGATCTCAGCATAAAGAACTATGCCGGGGCCGTTTTGTTCCTCGAACACGGTCCGCTCTACGGCGGCAAATACGACATGTCATGGATCATCAACACCGAAGGCACCGATCCGGACTCGCTCGCCAATTGGGGCTGTCACTACTGGCCCCCCAACGGAGCGAATACTGACTTTTACTGCAACCCGAAAGTCGATGCATATATGGAAGACGCGGAGCTGCACTACGATCAAACGCGGCGCCGCGACGACTACGCGCAAGCCTGGAAGATCATGCTGGCCGAAGTGCCGTCCGTGATCATCTACTGGGATCGTATCATCATCGCCGCCAACTCTGACCTCCGCAACTTGAAACCTTCGCCGGTCATCACTGACTACTGGAATGCTTGGGAATGGACAATCTAGGCCGTGTGCTTTTGTCGGGCGCGCTGTGCGCTCTTGCGTCTATGTCGATAGCGTCCGCCGAAGCGGATTCGACGAATCCGCGGCTATGGGTGGCGCGCTTTCCGCAGCCCGTCACGAGTGATTACGTCTCGCCGGTACGAGAGGTGCCTGGCGGTTTTGCCACCGCGGTCGTCTCGTGGAACGCGCACACGCCGGGCGGTTCGTGGCTCGACGTCCAGCTGCGCGCGCGCATCGCCGGGCGCTGGACAGCATGGTACGACATGGGTCGTTGGAGCGCAGACTATACGTCAGGCTTCCGGCGGTCCGTGGCCAAGCAAACCGATGCCGACGGCAATGTCGATACCGACACGCTGCACTTGAAAAATGTGGCGAACGGATTGCAAGTGCAAGCGCTGTTGCATGCCGGACCCGGAGGTGCGACGCCCCTGTTGTCGCTCGTCGCCGTGACGACCGACACCGCGCAAGAAAGTCCGGCGGCGGACGTTGCTTGGGGCGAGGACATCGACGTGCCGCAGCGCACCCAGCATGTAGAGGAATCTCCGAATGGCCTCGGCGGCGGCGGCGAGGCATGGTGCAGTCCGACGAGCGTTTCAATGGTGATGGGATATTGGGCGGCGCTCTTGCATCATCCGGAGTGGGATGCAGACGTGCCGAGCTCTGCAAAAGGAACGTACGACCCCGTGTACGACGGCTGCGGCAACTGGCCGTTCAACGTCGCGTACGCGTCCGAACACGGTCTCGCCGGCTGGGTCGAGCGTCTCGCGAGCCTCAGCGATGTCGAGCCTTACATCGCGCGCGGCGTGCCGGTGATCGCCAGCATCAAGGTAGCGCGCGGTGAGATGCAGGGCACGCCCTATGAAAGCACCGATGGCCACCTGTTGGTCGTGCGCGGTTTCACGCCGCAGGGAGACGTCATCGTCAACGATCCGGCCGGCCGGCCGGGTGCGATTCGCCGCGTCTATCGCCGCGACCAATTCACGCATGCCTGGCAACATGGGTCGGGCGGCATCGTCTACATCATCGGTCCGCCGGCGCTGTTGCAGCAACTCCGCTAGGCGGGTTCGGCGCCAAGCCCGCGGCGCGCAACTTCCATGTTGATGATCAGCCGCGGCAAGACATCGATGAACGCGTGGTTTGCGCGGCGCAATTCCTCACGCTTCACGCCTTCGATACCGTTTCGCTCGAGCAAGTCATCGCTTAAGATGAACCGATGGGGCAGCGCCCGGGCCTCCTCGAAGGCGGCTGCGCGAATTTCTTCCGCCGCCGCCGCATAGCGCGGGTCCGCCACCCAGCTCTTACAATCTTTCCACCACACTTCGAGCCAGTCCGGGTAGGCTGCGATCGCGCGGTACTCGCTGCTCACAAAGGCCGACCCGAATGTCGCTTTCATCTCTTCGTGGACGGCACGGACGCGCGGCGGCCAGTCGCGTTCTTCGGCTAGCAGCAAGGGGGTCGCGCGAAACTCTTTCACGCCGTGGCCGTAGTGGTGATCGTGGGCCGGGCCGGCTGTGCCCGTTCCGTTGATGGCTTCGCCGCGCAATGCCAATTCGACCGCCGCAGCGATGATGAGCACCTTGGGATTGGCGAGCCGGAAGAGATCGACGATCTCCCGCATGCGCCGCAGCTCCGGTGGCCCGATCGCGCGCGCCCGCAGCAGCGCGGCGTGATCGCGCACGGTAAAGCTGCTGACCGTCCGTTCGGCGATCGTTCCGATCTCGAGCGCTTGGTGGCCGAATTGCGCGGTCAGCACGCTGGGGCGCAACCGGCGCCACGCGATCTCTAAAAACTTCGGCGTGGCAGCGTAAGCTTGGAAGAGCAAACTGACGACGGGCACGCGCAGCGAATTCTTGATCTCGCGGAATGCCTCGCGCACACCGTCGTCGGTCGCATCGGCTTCCTTCACCAGCGGAATCATCTGCATACGGCCCGCCTACTGCCGGCGCGGCGGCTCTAACACCGTCTTGAGATGCAGTTCGCGCAGCATTTGCGGGTCCACCTCATCGGGTGCGTTGACCATGAGATCTTGGAAGCGTTGGTTTTTCGGAAAAGCGATGACCTCGCGGATGGAATCGGCGCCCACCATGAGCAAAATGATGCGGTCCACTCCGAGCGCCATACCACCGTGCGGCGGCGCTCCGTAACCGAAGGCCTCAAGCAAGAACCCGAAGCGGCTCTCCACGTCGTGCGGCGTGTACCCGAGCAAATCGAATATTCTCCGCTGCACCGCCGGATCGTGGATACGAATCGAACCGCTGCCCAGCTCCATGCCGTTGAGCACGCAGTCATAATGCTGCGCTCGCAGCGCGAGCGGGTCGCCCGCAAGCGACTCCTGACCAGGCGCCGGCGCGGTGAAGGGATGGTGCGCGGGCGTCAGCGCTCCCGTCTCGACATCGCGCTCGAAGAGCGGAAAATCCAGCACCCAGCAGAACGCAAACTTTTTGGGATCGCGCAAGCCGCGTTCAGCGCCGATCTGCAAGCGCATTTTTCCGGCCAGCATTTGCGCGCTCGCGCGCTCGTCGGCGACCATGTATATGGCTGAACCCGTTGCCGCTCCGCTCACCGTTTTCAAGCGTGCAAGCGTGGCATCGTTCAGCGCGGCTTTCGGCAGCGACGACTTCACGCCGTCCGCGCCGAACGCGATCCAAGCCAACCCCTTCGCGCCCTGCTCGATCGCGCTCGCGACGAGGGCGTCGAACTCGCGGCGCGAGCGTGATGCTCCGCCCTCTTCAGTGAAGCCGACGATCGCCTTGCCCTCGGCGACTGCGGACGCGAAGATTTTGAACTCGCTCGCGCGGAACACATCGGAAAAGTCGTGCAGCTGCATGCCGAAGCGCAGGTCTGGTTTGTCGGATCCGTATTCGCGCAACGCCTGTTCGTGCGTGAGGCGTGGAAACGGAGCGACGACCTCGACGTTTAACGCGGCGCGAAACATATCGACGAGGGTTCCCTCGACGACGGCTATGATCTCTGCCTGCGTCGGAAAGGTCATCTCGAGGTCGATCTGGGTGAATTCGGGCTGGCGGTCGGAACGGGTGTCCTCGTCGCGGAAGCATCGGGCTATCTGGAAGTAGCGTTGAAAACCTGAAACCATGAGCAATTGCTTGAAGAGCTGCGGCGATTGGGGCAATGCATAGAAGCGGCCGGGATGCAAACGGCTCGGCACGACAAAATCGCGCGCGCCTTCCGGCGTCTGCTTGATGAGCATGGG
>DATGHT010000322.1:0-3658 GCA_035307865.1 Candidatus Eremiobacteraceae bacterium
AGCACGATCGCTTGGCCGCCGTTCGACCGCACGCGATCGACCAGGCGTGAGTACACAAACGTCTTGCCGGATCCGGTAACGCCGTGCAGGAGCGCGATCACTCCGCCGGCGCGCATCGCAGCGTCGATGCGGTCGATCGCCGCACGCTGTTCCGCGGTCGGCGTGAAAGCGCTGGCGGGCGCAGTGCTGGGAACCCGCGGACTGCGCGGTGCGTGGTGCTCGATTCGGACAATCCCGCTCGCGCACGCGCGGCGAACGAGCGCGGCGTTTGCGGACGCTCGCGCTTGCGCCTCGTGATAGAATAGCGAGCCGCCGGCATCGGCGAGCGCGGCGGCCAGCCGCTTTTGTGCAGGAGTGCGCGCCGCCGCGGCATCGCCCAACACGAGCAATGAGTCCTTGTTCAACCTGTCTTTCGTGGTTGCCGGAGCAACCACGCGGCGCACGACGCCTTCTTGCACCAGCCGCAGCAGCGCGCGGCGCACCACGCTCAACGGAACCTTTTTCGTGCGGGTGCTCAAGCTGCGCCGCGCCGAGAGCGGCGTGAATGTCTTGCTGCCGAAGCGGCGGTGCAAAACTTGGGCTTGCTCGTCAACAACCGCCGGCTCCGCCGCAAACGCGAAACGCTCGGCGAGCTGCGGCTCTCCCCGCGGCGCAACGGTGAGCAGCGCTTCGCGGAAGGTACAAGCATAGTGCCGCCGCAGCCAGGCCGCAAGAGCGATGCTGGCCGGGTCAAGCGCCTTGTCGTCGAGCACTTCTTCGATGTACTTGACCGTGCGCGGCTCGCTACCACGTCGAGCCTTCCCGAGGTCCCCGCGCCCCACGATCCAGCCCGTGACGGTGCGATTGCCGAACGGCACCCGGACGCGCGAACCGATCGGCGCCTGTGGACCTATCCAGGCATAGGTGAAGACGTCGTCGAGGCGCGCCGTTTGCAAGTCGATGACGACGTCGAACGTCTGGGTGCGGGTTTCCAGCAAGGTGCTACCAGCCATCGTCACCCGGTGCGCTGCGGCATGCTTCCAAAGCATCGCTGACCGCGCGCTCCTCCACTGCGACGCCGCGGCGAACCTCTCCCAAGCGCACCGGCAACACGAAATGCAACGCACCGTCCGAGCGTTTCTTGTCGGCTTGCATCGCGGCGACGACGCTCGAGGTGGCGAGATCGGGCAGCACGAGCGGCAGCCCGCAGCGTGTCAACGCGCGCACGACGCGCGCGTGATCTGCCTGTTGCCAACCGGTGCGCTCGCGCGCCAGAATACCGGCGACCCGCAGCCCGATCGCCACCGCCGGGCCGTGCGCAACGCGATAGTTGGAAGCTGCTTCGATTGCGTGCCCGCTCGTATGCCCAAGATTGAGCACGGCGCGCTCGCCGCGGTCGCGCGGGTCACGGCCGACCACGTCCGCTTTCACACGCGCGGCCCGTGCGACCAACGCACCCCAAGCCGGCGCGGCAGCGCGCAACTTGACGTGTTTGATCTCGTCGAGCAAGCCTGCATCGCCGACGACGGCAGCTTTGACAACTTCGGCCAGCCCTGCTTTGCGTTGTGCGACCGGCAGCGAGTCCAAGGCAGCGAGATCCGCGATGACCGCCTGCGGCTCCCAAAAAGCTCCGATGAGGTTTTTCCCTGCCGGCAAATCAATGCCGGTTTTTCCCCCGATGGCTGCATCAACCATTCCCAGCAGGGTCGTCGCGACCGGGATCCACGGCACGCCCCGCATGTAGGTCGCTGCGACAAAACCGGTGACGTCGGTAAGGGTGCCGCCGCCCACCGCCACGATGGCTGTGTTGCGGTCGGCGCCGGCGGCGAGCAACCTGGTGTAGAGTGCGTTGGCGGTGCGCTGGTTCTTGTGCCGTTCTCCCGCGGCGACAGCGGCGACTTCCTTGACCTTCACGGCGGCTCGGCCGAGCGCATCCGCAATTTTACTCGCGCGCGCCTCGACTCGCTTGTCGTGGATGATGATTGCAGTCCCAAGCGGCGCGACGGCAGCCGCGATCTCGGCGTCGGCGCCGGCAGCGACGACGACGGGATACGGCAAGCCGTCCACGACCCATCTCATGGCAGCCTGCCTTGCGTGCGGTCGGCATACCAGCGTGCGATGATCTTGGCGGTGACCAGCGGCGACTTGTGATCGACGTGGATCGTCAGATCGCAGTCGGCGTATGCGGCGGCGCGAGCAGCGAGCAACGTGCGCACATGATCGATGTCCGGTTTGGGTCCTAAGAGCGGACGGTGCTGCCGCCGTTGCACGCGCCGGAATGCGGTGAAAGCCGAAACGCCCAGATGGACGATGAAGCCGCCCGCGCGCAGGCGGCGCCGGTTCCCGTCATTTTGGACCGCCCCGCCGCCGACCGCGATGACGCACGGGCCAGCGCGCGCGACTTCTTCGATCACCTGGGTCTCGTAGACGCGGAACGCGGGCTCGCCCTCACTCGCAAAGATCGCAGCGACCGGTCCGTGACGGCGCACGATCTCCTCGTCCGTGTCGACAAACCGCAAGGCCAGCAGCCGCGCCAGCTGCCGCCCGGTGACGGTCTTGCCGGCGCCCATAAAACCGGTGAGGGCTACGTTCATAGCCCTCGCTATTCTTCGAGCCGGACGAAAAATCTATTGTGGTTTGGGAATCGGAATCGAAGTCTGCCAGCCGTCGAAGGTCGCCACGACGCGATAGTCGCCTGCCGGCAGCTCACGCGCGTTCAACGCGTTGAGATAGAACGTTGCCTCATAGACCTTCGTCTCCCCGGGCTGCAGCACGAGCGTGGTGGGCCGCTCCGAGAGATTATGAAAGTAGCTCGAACGCCAGACTTCGAGCGGCAGTGCGAACAAGCCGTCCACATACGTGAAGACGCGGCGCAGCACGAACTCGCATTGCTTGGCGCTGCGGAACTTCATGGTCATCGGCAACGCAGAATCGTTCGTCACCGCCAGCCGCATTTCGACCATGCCGACTTCTGGCAGCTCTTCGATGGGTCGTTTGCTGTCGGGGTTGAGCACTTCGAAATCGTAGGTCATGCCGGGCGGCAGCGTGGGGGCGGGATGATGCAACGCCTTGCCGAGCCACACCGGCATGATGGGCTCCCCCACGGCATAGCGCGTGATCGCCGCCATCGCGAGCAGCAGCAATGAGGCCACGAGGATCGCGGTCAATGCGAACTGCAGCGGCGTGCCGCGCCGCGGCGGTATCGGTCCGTTGGGGCGTCGGCTAGTGTAGCCGCGATTGGGGGCAGACGCGTAGCCGCCTTGCGCCGAGAACAACGACTTCACTTCTTCGTTACGCCCTGCACTTCAAAAGGCAATTCAGGGTAGCGTAATGCTCCCCAAGTGTATCATCGGCTTGGTCAGGGCGTTCCCTTAGTCAGGACAGCTGCCGGAAGCTGAATTTAGGCCTGCTCGGCGCCGCGTGTCGGCAAGCGCTTCACCTTGGGCCGCTCGACGGCCCCCATGCGCGACTTCACGGCCTTGATGCGATCCGCCACGTCCTTGAACGTGCAGTCGCTTGCGTATAACTCTTCAAATGAAGCCAGCGCCAGCGCGAGCGATTCTGCCGTGTCCTTCGCCTCGTACAGATCGCCCAAATTGTAGAGCGCTTCATGGTATTGCGTTTCCGGATAGCCGGGCGTCTCGATGGCCTTCGTGAACCGCTTGGCTGCGGCGGTATC
>DATGHT010000323.1:0-8907 GCA_035307865.1 Candidatus Eremiobacteraceae bacterium
ACATCTTGCCCCCGAGAAACGTGCCGGTCGCGATCACGACTTGCCTTGCGAGGAACTTGTACCCGGAAGCGAGCCGCACGCCGGCAACCGCGCCGCGCTGCGTGAGCACTTCTACGACGATGCCCTGCCGCAGCGCTAGACCGCTCTGCGCCTCGAGCGTCGCCTTCATGCGCTGCGCGTACGCGCGCTTGTCGGCCTGCGCGCGCAAAGTGCGCACCGCAGGACCCCGGCTCTCGTTCAGCCAGCGCACGTGCAAATACGTGTGGTCGATGCAGCGCGCCATCTCGCCGCCCAGCGCGTCGATCACCCGAACCAGCTGTCCCTTGGCAGGGCCGCCGATCGAGGGGTTGCACGGCATGAGCCCAATCGTATCGAGCGTGCCGCTGACGAGCAGCGTGCGAGCTCCCAGCCGCGCCGCTGCGAGCGATGCTTCGCAGCCCGCATGACCGCCCCCGACCACGATAACGTCGTAACGCTCGTCCATGCCGCTGCCGTTCGCGCAGGCGGCAGACGGTTCTTGTCAGCTCACTTGCCGACGCAGAAGCGCGAAAAAATTCCGTCGATGATTTCGGCAGTTACGGTAGCGCCAGTGATCTCTCCATAGGATGCGGCCGCGACGCGCAGATCGCCGGACAGCAGATCGACCGGCAGCCTTTGCTCGCACGTGCGAGCTGCGTGGTTCAATGCCTCCGAAGCGCGCGTGAGCGCTTCGATTTGGCGGCTATTGGCCACCAGCGCCGTTTGCGCATCCGGCACCATGCCGCCCCAGCCCAAGCGGCCGATGGCCTTGCGCACCTCGCTGATAGTCTGGGAATCGAGCACGCTGCCCGCCACGAAAATCTGTTGCCTTTGGTCGCCTAGCGCCGCACCGCTTTCGCGGCGCAGTGCCTCCTCGCCCACGTCACCGAGGTCCAGCTTGTTGCAGACGAGCACGCGCGGCAGCGACCGCGTCAGCGCGAGTACTTCCCGGTCGTCATTGGTTAGCGGCTTCGAGCCGTCAATGACGACGAGGACGAGTTCCGCAGCGGCAACCGCGGTGCGCGCGCGCGCGACGCCCTCGGCCTCGATCGGCTCGCTCGTCTCGCGCAAGCCGGCGGTGTCGCGCAGTCGTAAGACGACGCCCTCGACGGCGACTCGCTCTTCGATGATATCGCGAGTGGTACCAGGAACGCTCGACACGATCGCACGCTCTGCTTGTGCCAGCGCGTTGAGCAACGAAGATTTGCCCGCGTTGGGGGGTCCTGCGATGACGCAATCGATGCCGTCGCGCAACGCCCGCGCAGCCGAGGCGCCGCGCAAGAGCGATGCGACTTGCGCCCGCTGCGCCGCAACACAGCGCGCCAAGCGTTGCTCGTCGGGCGCGGGCACTTCGTCGGGATAGTCGACGTGTGCCTCGATCTCGACTAGCCGCGCGACCAGCTCCTCGCTCATCGCTTGCAGCGTGCGGCCTACGCTGCCGCGCAAGCGCTGCGCGGCTGCGCGAGCGGACAGCGTCGTCTCTGCGGTGATCAGGTCGGCGACTGCTTCGGCTTGCGCGAGATCCATGCGGCTGTGCAGAAAAGCACGTTTGGTGAACTCGCCGGGAGCCGCCAAGCGAGCACCCGCGTGCAACACGGATCCCAGCGCGGCCGCCGCGATGCCGACTCCGCCGTGCACGTGCAATTCCACCAGATCCTCGCCCGTGTAGGAGTGCGGCGCGTAGAAGATCACGGCGAGGGCATCATCCAGTTCACCACCCTCACGCGAATCCAGCAACCAGCCGCGGCGCAACTGACCCGCCTTCGGCCGGCTCGTGCGGGCGCGGCGCGGCCGGAAGCAGGCTGTTGCGATCGCAAGCGCTCGCGCCCCCGAAATACGCAAGACCGCAATTGCGGCAACGCCGGGTGGCGTGGCGATCGCGGCGATGGTGTCCGCGTCAATCATGTTGAACGGCTGGCCGCGCCGGAGGCTCGTGCTTTAGTCGAACTCTTCGATGTCGTCGCGCGGTGGGGCGCTGTCGCGCGGAAGAATCACGACCCGGCGCTGGCTCCCCACGCCGGTGCTTTCAGTTGCCAGTTCGCGGTTCGCCGCGAGCGTGAGGTGGATGATGCGCCGTTCTGCGGGCGGCATCGGCTCCAACTCCAACGCCACTCCCTCGCGCAAGACGCGCGAGGCACAACGCTGCGCGATCGACTTGAGCATCGCAATGCGTCGCGCACGATAGCCTTCGACATCCACCGAAAAGAAAAGTTCTCGCGATTCGTTGCGGTGCATCACCGCGTTGGTGATCGCAGATAAGGCGTCGAGCATCGCACCGTGCTTTCCGATGAGGATCGCGAGGTCGCCCGCTTCGGCTCTATGCTCGCGCGCAGCGCGCTGGTAGCCGCCTTCGTCACTGATCGCGCGCACTTCAATGGTGATTTGGCGGCCGTCGCGCGCGGGGTCAACCCCGCCGAAAGAAAGCCGCGCTGGCAGACCGAGCGTCGCGATCAACCCCGCCAAGAAATCGCGCGCTTCAAGGTACGCATCACGATATTCGGGAGGGCAACTCTGTTTGCGGGGCGGCGCAGGGGCGCGCTCGCGGTCTCGATCGGGACCGTTCGACCCGAAGGTGCGGCGCCGGCCGCCTGGCCGGCCACGATAGGGGCGGCCTGCGCCGGGCCCGCGTGGACCGTATCCGTTCATGTCGTTTTCTTTGCGCCTTTCGCGGCCATCTTCCCGCCCGCTCCGCGCGCGCCATTCGGCGACGCGCCTGCCACGCCGGTCTGCGCAGCGGTGTCCGAAGCCGGCAGGCGGCGCACCTTCGCGCCGCAGTTCTCACATTTGCTGCCCTTGACCACGGTGAGCGTGTGGTGGCACTCAGGACAATCGTGGGGATAGCCCGCGAGGGTCGCCGGCGTTTCCTCAGGCAGCTTGGGAATGCGCGACGGCCTGCGCATGACGTACCAGCGCTCTGCCATGCTGATGACATTGAAACCAAACCAGTAGAGCACGAAGGCCGCCGACCAATGATAGAGATGACCCAAGAACAGCAGCATCACCGGCATCATGAACGACTGCATGCGGATCATTTGCTGCGACTGCGCGTCGGTCGACATCGTCGGCGTCAGCTTGATGGAGAAGTACATCGAGATAGCGTACGCGAGCAGCAAGACGAGGTCGGACTCCGCTAAGTTCGTGGCAAGAACCGTGGGGAATTTGTGCGCGAGCGGTGTGCTGATCCACAACCAGCCGGCGCTTTGAAACGCGGTGTTGTGCACCTTGATCGCGCCGTACACCGCGAACAGGAACGGGTATTGCGCGAGCATCGGCAAGCAACCGCCTAGCGGATTGACGCCGTGCTCGCGATAGAGCTTCATCTGCTCTTCGCCCAGCTTTTGACGATCGTTCTTGTACTTGGTCTGCAAACGCTTGATGTAGGGCGCGAGCGCTTGCACTTCTTGCATCGACTTCAACGACTGCAGCGAAAGCGGCAAGACGAGCAGCGACACCGCAAGCGCCAAGAGGAGCATCGACCAGCCGTAGTTGTGCGTGATCCGGTACAACCAATCGATGGTCACGGAGACGAGTGAGGTGAGCGCGCCGATCAACTGGCTGAAGGGATTTGCGAGCATCACGGCCTGCACCGAACCGTGCAGACTCGCGACGGCCGCTAGGCCGCTGAGAAGATGGAGCAAACTGCGTTACGTTCCTTTCGCTGCGAACGGTAGATTCCTTAAGGGACGGGGTCTTCGCCTCCGGGGTGCCATGGACCGCAGCGCAAAAGTCGCAGAGTCGCGAGCTGCAGCCCGCGCCAGGCCCCGTGGCGCTGGATCGCGAGGACTGCATACTCCGAGCAGCTCGGCGTGAAGCGGCAAGCGGGTGGCAACATCTTCGAAACGGTTCGCTGATACAGCCGGATGACCGTGACGAGCGCGCTCACGATCGGCTCGCCGCCGGGTTCGGTCGAGCGCGCGCCACACGCTGCGTGCTGCTGGCGAGCGCGCGCAAAAGTTCCACGCGCAGCGCGCTGTAAGAAAGCCGCGCCGCTTCGGGTTTGCATTGGATGACGAACCAATAGCGCTGGCCGTCCATCTGCTGTTCGTCCAAAATCGCCTTGCAACGGCGGCGGAGCCGATTGCGCAGGACGGCATTGCCGACTTGCTTTTTGATCACGATGCCGATGCGCGGGCAGCCGTGTTCGGCGCGCGGTTTCAGCGCGACGACATGCACGCCGTTCGCCGCAGCGCCCTGACCACGCCGCAACACGAGCGCAAATTCGCGGCGGCCCCGCAGGCTCGCAAAGCGGCGCACGCGCGGATCAATCGGGCGTCAGCCGCTTGCGATTCTTGCGGCGGCGCGCCGCAAGCACGCGACGCCCGCCCTTGCTTTCCATGCGCGCGCGAAAACCATGGTTACGTTTTCGCCGCCGGTTGTGCGGCTGATACGTTCGTTTCACGACAAAGCTCCCGGGGGGAAAAAAGAAAACGAGTAAGCTGCAACGGCCTCATACAGTAGGGCCTGTTCAAAAGCAATTCGTGATTATAGCCCCAATCCATAGCGCCCGTCAACACAAATACGATTTTACAAGCTTTTCGGACCAATTGTCGGGCAGGCTGCGGCAAGAAAGAAGCGGCTGGCATGCCGGGCTTGGCCTCTGGGCAGGCAAGCGGCGTCCAGCAGGCCGGGTCGAAACAAGCCTTCGACAGCGGTGGAGAAGCGGTGTATGAAGCGCAAATCGCGCCCGCGCAAGAAACGCGTTGAAAGCTAAGTACGTAAAGGCTTAGCCGCGATTTGGCAACCGTGAAAAAGCGTTTATTCACACCTGTGGATAAGCTTGTGCATAGCAAGCGGTCGACCAGCCAAGCGCGGCTCCATATAGTATCCTGAGGTTTGGGCGCGCTTGTTCTATTTTTCACATGCCGATCGGGCGGCCGGCGGCGCTGTTTTTGAGGATGGCGAATTTACGTTGCGTGCATGCCGTCGTTGCGAGGCTTGTGCGCCGCACCGCGAAATCTATCCACAAAGACCACGCTTGCGCTGTGCATATGTGCATAAAGAAAGTCGAAAAACCCTGAAGGAATAAAGTTTCTACCCGCTAACGCGCGACGCCCTATCGGGTCCGCTCTCATGGTGGTCCCAAAAATTTTTTCGAGATGTTTCCTATAGAGAAGGATCGTTCATGGAAACTGCAACGGTTGTCAGCACCAATGAGGAGTATCTCTGGCAGAGCTGTCTCGGCGAACTAGAAACCCGCTTTTCCAAACCCATCTTCGAGATGTGGATCAAGCCCATGCGCGTGGAACGGTTGGCAACCGACGAGGTGACGCTCACCGTTCAAAACGCCTTTGCAAAAGACTGGGCGGAAAACAGGCTCAAGGGAACCATCGTCGCCACGCTGACGCACATCATCGGCTCGCCGATCGCGGTTCGTTTCGTCATCGACGAGTCGGCGCAAACACCGGACGAAGCGAGCGCGGCGCAACTCGAAAACGCGCCTGTCCTGGTGCCTGCCAGCCAAGCAGCGCCCTCTGATGATTTCCGGCACACCGGTCTCAACGATCGCTACACGTTCGAGCAATTCGTCGTCGGCGCAACCAACCGCTTCGCGCATGCCGCAGCGCAAGCGGTGGCTGAGGCGCCTGCCCGCGCTTACAATCCGCTGTTCATCTACGGTGCGGTAGGACTGGGCAAAACCCACTTGATGCACGCGATCGGCCATCGCGTCTTGCGCAGCGATCCGCGCTCGCGCGTAGTCTACGTGTCATCTGAGACCTTCACGAACGAGTTCATCACCGCGATCAAGAACAATCAAACCGTTGAATTTCGCAACCGCTATCGCACGGTTGACGTGCTGCTCATCGACGACATCCAGTTCTTAGAGGGCAAGGAGCAGACGCAAGAAGAGTTCTTTCACACGTTCAACACCTTGCACGAGGCGTCCAAGCAGCTCGTCATTTCGAGCGACCGGCCTCCCAAAGACATTCAAACATTGGAAAATCGCCTGCGATCCCGTTTCGAATGGGGTCTGCTGACCGACATCCAGTCGCCCGACTTGGAAACCCGGGAAGCGATCTTGCGCAAGAAGGCGGAAAGCGACGGCATCGACGTACCGCACGAAGTCACCTCGTACATCGCTAAAATCATCCCCTCGAACATCCGCCAGCTCGAGGGTGCGCTGATCAAGCTCACCGCCTATGCGTCGTTATACAAGCAGGCGCTCACGGTGGAATTGGCGGCCGACGTGTTGCGCAACGAGATCAACGAAATGCCGTTGCGCAAAGTGACGATCTCGCTCATCAAAGAGAAGGTGGCGCGTTTCCACGGCATCACGCAAAAGGAACTGGAAGGCCAGCGGCGCGATCAACGCTTGACGGTGCCGCGCCAAATCGCGATGTATCTGGCGTGCGACCTCACCAACGCTTCCTTGCCGCAGATCGCGCGGGAGTTCGGTAAAAAAGATCACACCACGGTTATGTATGCCCGCGACAAAGTGAAGCAACAAATGGAACGCGATCCTGAATTCCGCAGCAAAGTGCGCTCGGTGCTCTCGACGATCTCTCAGGATGGTTGAGATGCACAGACGCTGTGACCGGGGCGTGCATATGGTGGGGATGGCGTGGATGGTTGGCGCCGTCTGCGCCAAAGGCCGGCGTTCTGTGTGTGCGGTGGACAAGCGTGGTTGTTCCTCCACATCTTGGACGAGCGTGCCAGCGCAGGTCGCATCGGCATCCGCGCGACCGTCCACGCAATACACCGCTCTACTAAGATAAGTACTAGTTTTATATTTCTCTCTACTGACACACGCGCAGTGGGGTTGGATGTGGAGAAGCGGCGAGGCTTCCGGCACATCGAGCCTGAACAGCGGGGCAGCGACACGAATCGCGGCCACGGCAATCGCCCGACGTTCGAGGAAACTGGATGAAATTTAGTTGCAACGCGAAAGACATCGCCGCTGCGGTGACCGCCGCCAGCAAAGTCGTCAACGCGCACACCACCGTGCCCATACTCAACAACGTGTTGGTTTCTGCCCGTGCCGGGCGCGTCAGCGTGCGCGCAACCGACCTAGAGCTGACGCTCGAGAACTCGATCGGCGCGGACGTGCAGGAGGACGGGGCTTGCACCGTACCGGCGCGCCTATTCAGCTCGTACCTCGCGAACCTGCCCCCCGCACGCTTGCAAATGCAAGGCACCGCCAGCCGCGCAACCCTCAAATGCGAGCGCTCGAACTACGAATTCTTCACGCTTCCGCCGGAAGAATATCCACCCTTGCCCGAGGGGAGCAGCGGCACAGAATTTCGCGTCGATGCGAAAGCGTTTCGCGATGCCGCGAGCGCGGTGACCTTTGCGGCCAGCGGCGAGGAGGCACGCGGTGCGGTCCTCATGGGTACCCTGCTGGAACTCGAGGGCGATCAGCTCACGCTCGTCGCAACCGACGGCTACCGGCTGGCGCGCTTCCGCTTGCCGCTCACCGAACGCGTCAAGACCGCGAGCAAACTCATCGTGCCGGCGCGCGGCCTCAGCGAAGTCGTGCGCGTCGCCGGTGATGGCGTCATCGAGGCGACGGTCATCGGCGGCCAAGCCAACCAGCTCGTGTTCCGCAGCGGCGACGTCAAGATCAGCGCCCGCCTCGTGGATGGCCAGTATCCAAACTATCAACAAGTCATCCCCAAGGAGTTCGACAAAAAGGTCGTCGCGAGCACCGCGATGCTGCTGGCCAGTCTGCGGAGAGCCGGCGTGGTCGCGGGCGATCGCGCGAGCATGGTCAAACTCGCGATGGAAGGCTCGAGTTTGGTCATCACCGCCAGCTCGGACACCGCGGGCAACGCATACGAAGAACTCGACGTGGAGCGCAGCGGCGACCCCTTGACGATCGCCTTCAACGCCAAGTTCTTGGTGGAGATCTTGAACCACATCGAATCGGAAACCGTGGCGCTGGAGTTCGTCGGCGCGCTCAATCCGGCGGCCATTCATCCGACCGATGCGAAAGCGGCCGAGCGCCAGCTGTATATCCTGATGCCGCTGCGCCAGTGAGGCGCGGTGCGCGTCACAGCTCTCGAACTCGCCAACTTCCGTAACTACGCCGCACTGCGTTTCGAACCCGCAGGCGGCGTCTGCATTTTCGTCGGTGCAAACGCGCAAGGCAAGTCGAATCTGCTCGAAGCGCTCTCGCTTTTGTCCACCGGCAAATCGTTTCGCGCGGCCCGCGAATCCGATCTCATCCGCAGCGGCGCCCCGCTTGCCCGCGTCGCCGCGCGGGTTGCAACCAAAGCCGGTGAAGTCCAAGCCGCTTGCATTCTCACGCGTGTCGGCGAAGGCGCGCGCAAGCGCTTCATGCGCAACGGCCGGAGCGTGCCCTACACCCAGTTCTTGGGCGGCATCAGCGCGGTCACGTTCATGCCCTTTGATCTGCAGCTCGTCAGCGGGCCGCCGGCGCTGCGGCGGCGGCTGCTCAACGCTGCGCTGTCGCAGTCAGACAGGGCCTACTACCGTCAGCACGCGGCGTATTCCCAAGTCTTAGTGCAGAAAAATGCGTTGTTGAAGTCGCCCACCGTCGACCGGGCGCTCTTGCTGACCTACAACGAACAGCTCGCGGCCGTAGGGGGCGAGATCATGGCGGCGCGCGCTGCCTATATCCGCCGGCTCGCGCGCGAAGCCGCGGGCGTGCACGCACGCTGGGTCGGCGCGGCGCCGGAACTCTCACTGCGTTACGATCCGTCACCGGCTTTGGCAGACGACGCACCCGCTGCGATCGTGGGCGCATTGCAACACGCGCTGGCAGCCGGCCAGAGCGCTGAACTAAAGCAAAGGACGTCGCTTGCAGGACCGCATCGCGACGACATCGTGTTCACGCTCGGTGGCGAACCGCTAGCGCGGTTCGGATCGCAGGGCCAGCAACGAACGGCGGTGCTCGCGGTGAAAGCGGCGGAGTACATGCTGCTCGCGCAA
>DATGHT010000324.1:0-3964 GCA_035307865.1 Candidatus Eremiobacteraceae bacterium
CTCTTCGACGTCTTCGGGCTGCTCGAACCCCAAAATTGATATGCGGCCACCGGCGGTGATGAGCGACCGCAAGATCGCCTTCTCCGCTACGACTTTGGCGTAGTACTCTGCCGATGCAGCGGTCGGCACGGTGTTGAGCAGCTGACTGATGAACTCCACGCCGCCGACGTCGTCCAGCAATTTGCGCCGCCGCAGCTCTTCCGCAACCGACACCTTGTCGATCGGTTCGCCGCGCTCGTAGAGCGCGATGATTGCTTCGTAGATCGTGGCATGGTGCGGCGCGTAGAAGTCCGACTGCTGAACGATCTCGCTGATGATGGGGACGAGCTCACGGTCGACAAGCAGCGACCCGAGCATCGCTTGTTCGGCGTCGAGGTTCTGCGGCGGGATCCGGTCGACGGCGCTGAACACCGTCGAAGAGCGTTCGGTGAGCACGCGCTTATTGGGCGACCACGCGGATCGTAATGCGCGCCTGCACGCCCAGCGGTAACCGAACGACGCCCGCGTGATCGCCGGTCGCTTTGATCACGTCGACGATCTCGATTTTATGGCGGTCGATCTCTACGTCGTGCAAGGCTTTGAGGGCATCCGCTACTTGGCCGTTCGTGATCCCACCAAAAAGCTTACCGCGCTCGCCGGCCTTGGCTTTCACTTCGACCGGTTGCGCTTCGATGCGCGCGGCGAGCTCTTTGGTTTCTGCAAGCAGCTTTTCGTCGCGTTTGGTTGCGGCGGCCTTGCGGCCGGCTATTTGCGTCAAATTGCCGGCGGTGGCTTCCTGTGCGATTCCGCGCGGCAGCAAGTAATTGCGCGCGTAGCCTTCTGCGACCTCAGCGATGGCGCCGGCCTTGCCAACCCCTTTGAGATCCTGACGCAGAATGACTTTCACGGGTCACTCCGCGCTGAAGGGCAAGAGGGCGATGACGCGGGCTCGCTTCACCGCATCGGTCAGCGCACGCTGATGGCGCGCGCAATTTCCAGAAATCCGGCGGGGGACGATCTTGCCGCGTTCGGTGATGTACTTGCGCAAGCGCAGCGTGTCTTTGTAATCGAGCGAGGTTATCTTTTCCATGCAAAAGGAACAGCTTTTGCGTTTGGGTTTTCGCTCTTTTGTGGTCTTGCGTTTGACCATTCGTTTTGGCACTTAGAAAGGAACCTCTTCATCGGCTGCGTTGTATTCGTACTCTGGTAGGTCTGCAGGAGCAGCGGCGGCTGCGGTACGAGGCGCGCCCCCTTCGGAGGTGGGACGCGAATCGAGCATTTGGAAATCGTCGGCCACGACGTCGACCGCCGTGCGCTTATTGTTATCGCGATCGGTGTATTCGCGGATTTGCACCCGGCCGCCGATGAGCACCAAGCGGCCTTTCTGCAAGAATTCGGCCGCGCGCTCGGCCCGTTGCCGCCAAACGCTCACGCCGAAGAAGTCGGTCTGTTTTTCCCCGTCGCGTCCGCGCGGCCGATCGACCGCGATGCGAAACGACGTCACCGGAACGCCCTGCTGCGTCTGCCGCAGCTCGGGATCGGCCACTAACCGGCCGACCAAAACGATGTGATTGTAAGAACCAGCCACGCTGCACCTCTCTCTAATTGAGCCGCACTAACAATGCACGTAAGACGTCGTCGTGAAGACGCATTTGCCGCACCACTTCCTTGGCGCAGTCCGGGCTGCCCACGAACTTCATGCAGACGTAATGGCCCTCGCGTACTTTTTTGATTTCGTACGCCAAGCGCTTCTTGCCCATGCGTTCGTTACCGACCGCATCGCCGCCATTGCCTTTGGCAACGTCGGAAAAATGCGTGGCGATTTCATCCACCTGCGGATCTTCGAACGTCGGGCGAACGATATAGGTAATTTCGTATTGCGTCACAATATGTGCGCTGCCTCCCTCTGGGCGTAAGGCTTGCTCCACCCGTGAGAGCTCACGGTGGGAACGAGCAGGAAGGAAATGAGCGGCATGTGGTTCCGTCTTTCGACGGACTGCCAGCCGCTTCCGGCGGAACCGAGAACCCGGCCGCCTGGCAAGCCCGACGAGTATATCACACGTTTTCGCAATGTGACAAGCAATGGGCTGTGTATAAGTATTGAATAAAACTGTGGATAGAGGCCGCACATTCGTGTCCGCGAACTATAAGTAGCCATGCGTTCGCGCCCTTTGCTCATCGTTCTCCTCATCGCCGCGGTGCTCGTGCTGGCGCTGCTCATCCAGCACCGCCATGGGATTCTCTATCGACTGCGACACCATAGCCTCGTGGTCAACACCCCGCCACGCGGCGTTCTCGACGTGGGTGAACGGCTACCGGCGGTGACGTTCGCGACGCTGGACGGTTCCTCGACGGCGATCGCCGCTCGGCCGGGCCGCGTTCTCTTTTTGGACGTCTTCACGACCTGGTGCCCCGATTGCATCAACGAAACCCCCGCGTTGGAGCAGCTGCGCCGGGTCACCAGCGGCCAGCCGGTGGACATCGTGGGCCTAGATCAGCAAGAGGACCCCGCGACGATCAATCAGTTCATCGCACGTTTTGGTCTCACGTACCCGATCTTGATCGACGAGGACAACGTGACCCAGCGATCCTTCGGCGTTCACTACATCCCGGTCGCGTATGTGGTCGACAGCAAAGGAGTGGTTCGTGGGCACATCATCGGACCACAGACGTTCGATCAGATGAAGCAGCTGGTTGACGACGTGCTGCACGCCAGACCGGTTGGATTCCGAAGCTAGGCTGCCGGTTCTCGCAAGCGCGGTTAGGCGGTTTCTCCCACTGCTTCCCCGACGGCCGCGTTTGCATAGTTGGGGCGCATCCCGCTGCCCAGCATGGTGATGACGTTGTGCGGTATCATTTGTGCGGCTGCGGCTACCTCATCTAATGTAAGCGCCGCGATGTTGCCGACGAGCACCGCTTCATCGCCTTGCTGCGGCGTGATGGACGGCGGTGCTGCGAGCATCGTAAAATTCATGCCGATGTTGCCGACGATCGGGCACAGCTGATCGCGCAGCAGCGCCTGGCCCGTCCCCGCGAGCGTCTTCGGCAGCCCCTCACCGTATCCGATGCGCAGGGTGACGATCGTCTGCCCCGGCTGCGCCACATACGTGCTCCCATAGCCAAGCGGCATGGCTTCCTCAAAACGGCGGACCATAAAAACCGGCGCACGCACTTCGAGCGCGGTCCGAAATTCGCTCGCCCACTGCGTTTCGCGCATTGCCGAGCCGTACAACCCGACACCGATGCGCACCGCGCCTTCCTCCAAACCCCAAAGCGACGGACCGGTGCTCGCGACGTGCAGCGTCGGAACTTCGAGACCGTGCGTTCGCAGCTCGCGGACTGCCCGGCGGAAACGCTCGAGCTGCGCCGCCATCGTCTGCTGCCCCGTGATGTGCGTCCAAGCGCCTTCCCACGTGATGCCCGGCAGCGCCGCCACGGCTTGCGCGAAGCGATCCGATGCGCTGCTCAGCACACCGCTCCAGCCGCTCCCCGTGTCGATCGCGACGTGTGCCAGTGCGGTTTTTCCGGCAGCGCGCGCGGCTCGCGAAAGCACCTGGGCACATTCAACGTCTTGCAGGCTGGCGATCGCGTCAAGCTCGACGGCTGCCTCCAGATCCTGCTCCGGGGTCGCGCAAATCTGCACGATAGGGGCGGTGATGCCGCGCTCGCGTAAACCCCGCGCTTCCGCGATGTCGATCACGCAGAGCCGCTGCACGCCTGCCTCGAGCGCCGCGCGAGCGATTTCGCAAAGGCCCATGCGATAGGCATCGCATTTCACGACCGCCCAAACCGGCCGGCCGGTAACCATACGCCGCCAGGCGGTGACGTTGTGGCGCACTGCCGCCAAGTCAATGCGTAAGCTTGGCTTCAAAAGAGCTTTCTCGAATCGAGCAGGATCGTCACCGGACCTTCATTGACCAGCTGCACCCGCATGCTTGCGCCGAAGATTCCCGTTTCTACTCCTAGTCCTTCGCGCCGCAAGAAC
>DATGHT010000325.1:0-2172 GCA_035307865.1 Candidatus Eremiobacteraceae bacterium
ACCGTCTCGTTCATGCTCGAAAACGGCGCCAGCGCGGCAACGATCTTCCTCGGCGCGATGTACGGCGGCTACGTCGTTTCGCCGATCAACCTGCACGCGCAGGATGCGCAACTCGAATACACGCTCGCGCATTCCGAGACGCGCATCGTATTCACGGCGGCGGCGAACCACGAGCGATTGGAAAGCGTTCGCCGCAAGAGCGCGGCAGCGTTCGACCTATGCGTCGTCGAGTCCGATGGGCTCGAGTTCGCTGCGCATACGGTGGGTCGGGGTGACGGGCCGCGCATTCGCCCGGAAGACCGGGCGATGTTGATGTACACGTCCGGGACCACCGGGCAGCCGAAAGGCGCGCTGCTGTCCCACGCGAACATGCTGTCGGGCGCTCGCGCGGTTGCACGATCCCTGGCGCTGACGCCTGCCGACCGCGTGCTGTCGTCGTTGCCGCTGTATCACATCAACGGTCAGTGCATCGCGACGGTCGCACCGCTGGTGTCGGGTGGCAGCATCGTGATGCCGCATCGCTTCAGCGTGTCGCAATGGTGGCCGCTTGTCGCGCGCCATCGGCCGACGTGGCTCAACATGGTACCGACGATCATCGCCTACCTGTTGAACGGACCGGACCTAACGGCCGAGCAGGCGGCGGCCTGCCGGAACGTCCGCTTCGGACGCTCGGCGTCGGCACCGTTGCCGCCCGAGCAGCATCGCGCGTTCGAGAAGCGTTTCGGGTTTTCGGTCGTCGAAGCGATGGGTCTCACCGAATGCGCATCGGTCGCCTTCACGAACCCGCTCGACAAGTCCGCGCGCAAGTACGGCTCGCCGGGCAAGCCGCTCGGTGTCGAGGCGCGCGTCGTCGATCGCGCGGGGCGGCCGGTGGTCGGCGATGCGCGCGGCGAGATCGAGTTGCGCGGGCCGAACGTGATGCTCGGCTATTTCAAATCGCCCGAAGCTACGGCGGCAGCACTACGCAGCGAAGGCTGGCTCGCGACCGGCGACATCGGTTACCGCGATCCCGACGGATTCTTTTTCATCACCGGCCGACTGAAGGAATTGATCATCAAGGGTGGCGAGAACATCGCGCCGCGCGAAATCGACGAAGCGCTTCTCGCGCATCCGGCCGTGCTGGAAGCCGCCGCCGTCGGCGTTCCCGATGCAGCGTACGGGCAGGAGATCCTTGCATGCGTCGTCGTCAAGCCCGGCGCAACCTGCACCGAGGAAGACCTGCGCGCGCATTGCATCCGTACGCTCGGGCGCTACAAGTCGCCGCGCTACCTGAAGCTCGTCGGGCAGTTGCCGAAGGGACCGTCGGGCAAGGTGCAGCGGTTGAAGCTGACGGAGCTTTGAGGCGTCACAGTAGCCTCTACCTACATGCGTCCAACCCTCCGCCAATTGAGGGCAGATGCAATTGCTACGAAGCATTTTGAGTTGCCTCGTTGAGCACTTCTCCGCTTTCAATATGAATACGATGGTTCTCAATACTGAGCACGCCTTGTCGTTTGAGCATGCTCAACGCGCTCGTGGCGGTTTGGCGCGACGTGCCAACCATATCCGCAATCTCCTGGTGCGTAAATGGGATATTCAGAAAAATTTCCTTACCTATTCGCGTTCCGTAATGACCGCTGAGACGCAAGATCAGCTTGGCGATGCGGGTGTTGACGTCATCCGCAACGAGGTTCACGAACATATCCCCGAGCAGTCGCAAGCGCGAGGATAGGACCTCCATGCTCAGCATTGCAACCCGTGGGTGATCACAAAGAAACGTTCTGAACCTTTCCTGCGATACCGAAAGCACTTCAGAGGGCTGGCAAGCCTGAGCATTCACGACGCGACCGCCGCCACGCACCACTTCCGCCAAGCCAAAGATCTCTCCCGGAAAACAGAACCACAAGATGACTTCTCGTCCGATCGGGGACAACTGATGTATCTTTATTCTGCCGCTGCGCAGGAAGTAGACGTTGCGGCCAAGGCTTCCTGAGCGAAAAACGAGATCGCCCTTGCCGTATCGCTGCACCAGGGCGATCCCCTGGAGGGCCGCGGCATCGCCGGCGTCAAGCTGCGCGAGAAAATTGGCTGGCGCAACCGGCGCTGATGCGACGTTCATTCTCTCCCCGGACATGGAATCCTTTGATGTGTCGGGAACCCGACCTGCGCTTTTAGACATCCGAGTACATGTCG
>DATGHT010000326.1:0-4361 GCA_035307865.1 Candidatus Eremiobacteraceae bacterium
TGTTCGGAGACCTGCGCGTGCACGGAAAGGATGGCGTAGCATTCTACACCCAGCAGAAGGTGACGATCACGCGCTGGTGAGCCGGCTCAACGAATCGATCCACCGCGAGTTGTCCGAACTGGATGTCGCGGTGGAGGCCAATCGCTGCCTGTATTGTTACGATGCCCCCTGCACGCGGGCGTGCCCCACGCACATCGACGTCGCCTCCTTCATCAAGAAGATCGTCACTGGCAATCTCAAGGGCAGCGCCCGTACCATCATGGACGCCAATCCGATGGGAGCCAGCTGCGCGCGGGTGTGCCCCACGGAGAATCTGTGCGAGGGTGCGTGCGTGTATGCCGCCGAGAGCACGCCCATCCGCATCGGCGACTTGCAACGCTACGCAACCGACTGGGCGCGCGAGCACAATGTCACGCTATTCGAGCCCGGGCCGCCGACCGGGAAGAAAGTCGGCATCATCGGCGGCGGACCAGCAGGCCTTTCCGTGGCGCGCGAGTTGCGGCGCTTCGGCCATGCGGTCACCGTGTACGACAGCCACGAGCAATTCGGCGGACTCAACACGTACGGCATCGTGCCGTTCCGTTTGGCCATGGACGTCGCACTGTGGGAAGCGCAGCAAGTACTGGACATGGGAGTTGAGGCGCGATCGGGCATTCGGGTCGGTGAGGATATCACACCGGAACAATTGCTGAAAGAATACGATGCCGTCGTGATCGCGTGCGGTATGGGCGGCGTGCCGCAGCTGAACATTCCCGGCGAGCAGTTGGGCGGCGTGCTCGACGCCTTGGATTTCATCGCACGAGCTAAGACCAGGGGCGAGGTGGCGGAGCTCGGCCGAAACGTCATCGTCATCGGTGCCGGCAATACTGCGATCGATGCGCTGACGTGCGCGAAACGTCTGGGAGCGGAACGCGTGACGATGTACTATCGCCGCGGCGAAGCCGAGATGAGCGCCTATCCTTTTGAATACGAGTTCGCCAAACAAGAAGGCGTGGAATTTCGCTGGCTGTGCGCGCCTACACGGATTCTCGGCAAGGCGGGCAGGGTGAGCGCCGTTGAGTTCGTGCGGACGCAGGCTCAACCGTTGGACGGCCCCGCGCGCCGGGCGCCGGCGCAGGTTGCAGGCTCCGAGTTCACCGTCGAGGCGGACACGGTCATCCGCGCCATCGGGCAGAGCAGGCTGCACGAGCTTTTCGATGCGCTCGGAATCGTGCACGACGGTGGAGTCGTGCGCGTCAACCCCGAGCTCGAAACGACGCGGGCGGGCGTTTTTGCGGCCGGCGATTGCATTTTCGCGAAAGGCAGCCGCGAAGCGATGGTCGTGGAAGCGGCGGAGCAGGGCAAGATCGCGGCGCGCAGCGTGCACCGCGCATTGGAGGGACGTCATGGCTGATATTGCGGTCGAGCTGGCGGGCATCAAAAGCCCCAATCCATTTTGGCTTGCATCCGCGCCGCCCACGAACAGCGGCTACCAGATCATGCGCGCGTTCGAAGCCGGCTGGGGCGGTGCCGTGTGGAAGACGCTGGGCGACCCCATCGTGAACGTCACCTCGCGCTTCGCCGGGCTGGATTGGAACGGCGGTCGCATGCTCGGCATGAACAACATCGAGCTGATCACCGACCGGCCCCTTGAGGACAACTTGCGCGAGATCCGCGAAGTCAAAAAGCGCTTTCCGGAGAGGCCGATCATCGCTTCGCTCATGGAAGAGCCCAGCCGTGAGAAATGGCATGCGCTCGTCAGCAAGGTGCAAGACGCCGGCGTCGACGGCTTCGAGCTCAATTTCGGCTGCCCGCACGGTATGTCGGAGCGCGGCATGGGATCGGCGGTCGGCCAAGTGCCGGAATTGATCGCGCAAAATACCGCCTGGGTCGTCGAAGCCGCCAAAATCCCGGTCATCGTCAAGCTCACGCCGAACATCACCGACATTCGCCACTGCGCACGCGGTGCGCGGCAAGGCGGCGCGCACGCGATCAGCCTGATCAACACCATCAACAGCCTGATCGGGGTCGACTTGGAAACGTGGAAACCGATCCCGCAAGTGGACGGGATGAGCTCGCACGGCGGCTATTGCGGCCCGGCAGTGAAGCCCATCGCGCTGAACATGGTCGCCGAGTGCGCGCGCGACGGGCAGGTCGGCATTCCGATCTCCGGCATCGGGGGCATCGCCACCTGGCAGGATGCGGTGGAGTTCATGCTCATGGGAGCGACCACCGTGCAAGTCTGCACGGCCGTCATGCACCATGGGTTCCGCATCGTCGAAGACATGATCGACGGGCTTCAGAACTATTTGGACGGCCGTGGCATCCCGGCGGCGCGCGACCTCATCGGCAAGTCGGTGCAGCGCATGACCACCTGGGAAAATCTCAACCTGGAATACAAGCTCATCGCGCGCATCGATCAAGACAAGTGCATTCATTGCAATAAATGTTGGGTTGCGTGCGAAGATGCGGCGCATCAGTGCATCGATCGGATCCCGCTTCCCGGCGGGGTCACGCAGCTCGTGGTCGATGAGTCCGAGTGCGTGGGCTGTAACTTGTGCGCCATGGTCTGTCCGGTGGAGGATTGTATTTCGATGCTCGAGGTGGATACTGGCAAGCCCGCGCAGAGCTGGAAACAGCGTCAAGCTGCGGCGCAGGCATCCTGATGGGAACGTTGATTCGCGGCGGCACGGTGGTCACTGCGACCGACGTCAACCACGCCGACATTCTCATCGAGGGCGAGGTCGTGTCGCAGCTCGCCCGGCGCGTGAACGAATCGGGTCACAGCGTGGTGGATGCCTCGGGCTGTTACGTCATTCCGGGCGGCATCGATCCGCACACCCATCTCGACATGCCCTTCGGCGGCACCGTCACCGCCGACGACTTTCAGTCGGGCACCATCGCGGCCGCGTTAGGCGGTACCACGACCATCATCGATTTCGCGCTGCACCAGCGCGGCAAATCTTTACACGAAGCGTTGCAGACCTGGCACGATAAGGCGAAAGGCAAAGCCGTCATCGATTATGCCTTCCATCTCACCATCGCCGATGGCCGCGACGAGACGATGAACGAGATCCCGGAGCTCATCGAAAAAGAGGGCGTCAATTCGTTCAAGGTCTTCATGGCGTACAAGGGCGTCCTGCAAGTGGACGACGAGACGATCTTCAAGACGCTGCGGGCGGCGGCGCGCAGCGGCGGCCTGGTGCAGCTCCACGCCGAGAACGGCGACGTCATCGAAGTGATGATTGCCGAAGCGCGCAAGAAGGGGCACAAAGAGCCGAAGCACCACGCACTGACGCGCCCGGTCGAGGCCGAGGGTGAGGCGACCAGCCGCGGCATTCGGCTGGCCGAAATGGCGGGCGCCCCACTCTATGTCGTGCACGTTTCAAGCGCCATGGCGGCCGATGCCATCAGCGACGGACGCAAGCGCGGTCTGCCGATCTACGGAGAGACCTGTCCGCAATACCTCGTGTGCGATGCATCCGACTACGAACGCCCCGCGTTCGCGGGCGCCAATTACGTCATGTCGCCGCCCTTGCGAGACAAATGGAATCAGAGCGTGCTGTTGCGCAAGCTCAAGAACCTCGAGCTGCAGGCCTTCGGATCGGACCAATGTTCGTTCAATCACAAAGGCCAGAAGGAACTGGGCAAGGAGGATTTTTCCAAGATCCCCAACGGCGCTCCGACCATCGAAGATCGCTTGGCGATTCTTTATCAGGTCGGCGTGAACTCAGGCGTGCTCGGGTTGAACACCTTCGTGGCGGTCACCGCGACCAATCCGGCCAAGCTCTTCGGTCTTTTCCCGCGCAAGGGAACGATCGCCGTCGGCAGCGATGCCGACATCGTGGTGTGGGATCCCAAGCCCGAGCGCACGATCTCGGCACAATCCCACCACATGAATGTGGATAACAACATCTTCGAGGGGATGCGCGTCAAAGGACAGCCGCGTCACGTGTTCTCGCGCGGCCAGAAGATCGTCGATGCGGGCAAATTCACAGGCTCGCCCGGGGCCGGCAAATTTCAAAAGTGCGATAAGTTCTTCCCCATACAGCTCTGAGACGAAAAACCGGAGGGTTGACGTGGATTCAAAGGCCGTTATCGGTTTGATACAGGCGCATCATGACGTTGAGGGCGGCGCGCCGGTCGAAGAACACAAAAAAAAGGCAACCGAGAAACACGTGCGCTTGATTCATGACGCGAAGAAGAAGGGTGCGCAAATCGTTTGCCTGCAAGAACTCTTCTATGGTCCTTATTTTTGCACCGAGCAGAACACGAAGTGGTACGCGGCGGCCGAACCCGTTCCTGACGGGCCGAGCACGAAGCTCATGCAAAGCTTGGCCAAAGAACTGGGCATCGTCTTGGTCGTTCCGCTGTATGAAGAA
>DATGHT010000327.1:0-2303 GCA_035307865.1 Candidatus Eremiobacteraceae bacterium
GGGCAGCGGCGTGGCGCGCAGGAAAGCGTTGCGGCGTTCTTGCTCCCACGACGCCAAGACGACTTTGCCCACGGCACCAGCCAGCATAGGAATGGATGAGCCGACTTGCGCCGAGATAGCGAGCGTCGGCGGTCCGTGCACGATATCCACGATCGTCACCTGGCCGTTCGAGGGAACGCCCAAAAAGCTCGTGAGTTCGGTCGCTAGCGCAAGCCGTTCGAGCGCGGGGCGCGCGACTTGCCGCAGGTCCGCTTGATTCCCGGTCCGCGACAAGAGCGCGTTCAGACGCGGCCCCAGCGCATAACGCTTCGCCCCGACCGCTTCCAAAACGCCCAGCGCTTCGAGCGTCGTCACCAATCCGTGCACGGTGCTCTTGCCCATCTGCAGCCGGCGCGCAAGCTCTGAAACGCCGAGCGGGCGGTCGGAAATACTCACGATCTCGAGGAGCTTGAACGCTTTGTACACGGCCGGCACGCGGGCAGCGCGAAGCTTGCCATCGCTCTGACCGTCGGCGATCGCGGATTCGTGCGCGAGCGTCTTGCCGTTCTGCGGCGGGAACATTCGGCCGCAATTTGCGCTTGGCTGCCTACTAGCCTTTCGACGGCGAGCACATTTCAGGTGCGCCGGCTCGGAGCACGGTTAAAACGAACCTCCAAGGTCGGCATCCGGAACGCGCATAAGAGTGGCGCGGGATTCACGAACAATCTCCGGAGGTTTACGCTTGCAATTCGAGGCCGAAGCTGCCCGCGCGCTGGACACAGCCGCGTCGTTGGGGGCTCAGTATGCCGACGTGCGATTCGCCGAGTCGCGCGAGGAGCACGTGGAAGTCCGCAACGGTATCGTGAGCGGAATCAGCGACAGCGACAGTGCGGGCTTTTCCGTGCGTGCGCTCGTCGACGGCGCTTGGGGTTTTGCGGCCAGCGCCGACGTCACCGATGAAGAAATCGATCGCATCGCGAGTTTGGCGGTGGCCATCGCGCGAGCGAGCGCAAAAGTCAAAGGTTCCGGCATCTCGGTCATTCCCGTCGGCAGCTTCAATGACTCGTACAAGACGCCGTATGAGATCGATCCGGCCAGCGTGTCGTTCAACGATCGCGTGAGTCATCTGTTAGCAGCCGAACAGGAGCTGCGCGCCGCGAAGGGCGTCACCGTCGGCCGCGCCTGGATGGACATCTGGCGGACCAAGAAATCATTCGCGAGCACGGATGGCAGCCGCATCGAACAGGAGCTGCTGCAGTGCGGCAGTGCGCTGCACGCGCTCGCGGTGGGTGAAAACGACGTCCAGGACCGCATGTTTCCGGGTACCGGCGGGTTGTATCAAACCGGGGGCTACGAGATCATCCGCAAGGCGAATCTCCTGGAGAACGCGCGGCGCATCGGCGAGGAAGCAGTCGCATTGCTGACCGCGCCGCAATGCCCGTCCGGCACCATGGATATCATCTTGTCCGGCGATCAAGTCTCATTGCAGATCCACGAATCGATCGGCCATGCGTTGGAGCTGGACCGCGTCCTCGGCTGGGAGGCGAATTTTTCAGGCACCTCCTTTGCGACGCTGGATAAATTGGGAACGTTCCGCTACGGCAGCGAGCACGTCAACGTGGTGTGCGACATGACCTGTCCGCTCGCTCTGGCCACCCACAAGTATGATGACGAAGGCACTCCTGCCAAAGCGGTCGCGCTGATCAGGGACGGCATCCTGGTCGGCTACATGGCGGGCCGCGATACCGCGCAGGTCGCGGGTGTCGATGTGGGTGGATGCGTGCGCGCGGAGTATTGGGGCCGGTTGCCCATGATCCGGATCGGAAACGTCAACCTGGAGCCTGGCTCCGTGCCGGCCGACAACCTCTTCGACGACGTCAAGCAAGGCGTTTATATGGAGAGCAATCGCTCGTGGTCGATCGACGACAAGCGTTTGAATTTTCAATTCGGCTGCCAGATCGGTTACGAGATCAAAGACGGCAAGAAAGGGAGGATGCTCAAGAACCCCACCTATGCGGGCATGACGCCGACATTCTGGCGCTCGTGTGATGCGATTGGCGATGCCAAGTCGTGGGTCGCCTGGGGCACTCCCAATTGCGGAAAAGGGGAGCCGCTGCAGACCGCCCGTTCCTGCCAAGGCGCCGCTCCAACCCGCTTTCGCAACGTCCAAGTCGGAGTGGGCTATGAGCAGGAGTGAGATGCCCGATCGCAGCGAGATGGAAGCGATCCTCGCCACGGCGCTGCGCAGCTCCAAGGCGGATGAAACCGAACTGCTGATCTCGGCGAGCGACGAGTCCCTGTCGCGCTTCACCCACAACTACATC
>DATGHT010000328.1:0-19062 GCA_035307865.1 Candidatus Eremiobacteraceae bacterium
ACCCATCCTCAACAAGTTTTCCAACTGATCGCGGCAGATCTACCCGCTGAGTTTCCCGCATTGCGCTCGCTCGATGCACTCCCGAACAATTTGCCTCTGCAGGTTACGAGCCTCATAGGTCGGGAGCAAGACGTGGTTGAGGTGAGACGACTGCTGGAGAAGACGCATCTCCTCACTCTGGCCGGCCCGGGGGGCGTTGGGAAGACCCGGCTTGCGCTGCAAGCTGCGGCGGACGTGCTGGACCAATATCCCGATGGCGTGTGGGTGATCGAATTCGGAGATCTGACCGACCCCGATCTGGTCGCCGCGGAAACATCTTCCGTCTTGGGTGTGGGCATAGCGTCTGATCGATCGCTGACCGACTCGATCGTGTATTCGCTAAGGCCAAAGAGCGCACTCATCATATTTGACAACTGCGAGCACTTGATTCGTCCGGTGACCACCCTCGTTTCCGCTATCATCCATGCCTGTCCAAAAGTGCGGGTCATCGCGACCAGCAGGGAAGTCCTGGGGACTGCCGGTGAAACCGTGCAACGCGTCTCCTCTCTCGCAGTTCCACCAGCCACGGAGGAGCTGAGCCTGACGAGCGCCCTGCAGTATGGGGCGGTCGCCCTGTTCGTCGATCGAGCGACCGCCGTCAATACCCGCTTCACGTTGACCGATGGAGAGGCGCCGATCGTCGCCGGTATTTGCCGTCGATTGGACGGCATTCCGTTTGCGATCGAACTGGCGGCCGCTCGCGTGAAGGCTATGAGCGTCGCTAGCCTGGCAGAGCGGCTCAACCAACGTTTTCGCATTCTCACCGGCGGCGATCGCACGGGGATGCAGCGGCAGCAGACGATGCGGGCGCTCATCGATTGGAGCTACAACCTGTTGTCCGAAGAGGAGAAAGTGCTTCTCAACCGAGTGTCGATTTTTGCGGGTGGTTGGACGGTCGATGCGGCGGAAGCGATCTGCGTTGATGAGGAAAGCGAGCTGTGGGCGGTGCTGGATCTCATCACGTCACTCGTTGACAAATCGTTGGTGGTCGCCGATCTCAGTGTGAAGGGCGATCGCTATCGGCTGCTCGATTCTACGCGTGAATACGCGCTCGAGCGTCTCAAGGAGAGTGGCGAACAAGACCGCATCGCCCGGGCTCATGCGCGGTTTTTTCTGGAAATGGCAGAGCGATCGTCGGAGAGCTGGCATACAAGTCCGACTCTCGCGTGGCTATCGAAGCTCGAACCGGAAACAGACAACTTTCGTGCGGTGTTGGAGTGGACGCTATCCCAAAAACATGACGTGGATCTGGGCGCCGCGATGGTCGATGCACTGGACCATTTCTGGTACGATGACGGACTGCATCAAGAAGG
Source organism: Candidatus Eremiobacteraceae bacterium (assembly GCA_035307865.1). GTDB lineage: Bacteria > Vulcanimicrobiota > Vulcanimicrobiia > Eremiobacterales > Eremiobacteraceae > JALYZS01. The sequence goes on from DATGHT010000328.1 coordinate 1,353, forward strand.
ACGCGGCTGGATCTCGGCGGCGTTGGCGGCCATCGGACAGCCGGAAAGCAAGCAACAAACCGAGGTCACGGCCAGCCTGTTGCTCAGCCTCTCACAATTACAGGATGCGCGGACCCGGCTGGAAGCGGCTGAGCGCGCACGTTCTCTGTACGAATCGCTGGAGAACAAAGTCGGCGTCGCTCGAGCGCAACGACGCATTGCGTATGGCTTGTACCAGCTTGGGCGTTCGGACGAAGCCGAAGCTGCATGCCGTGCAGCCATGCCCGTGCTGCGCTCTTCGGGAGACTCACGCGAGGTTGCGGATTGCACAGCGAGGCTCGGATCGATCCTGTGGCAGAAAGAGCGAAACGAAGAAGCGCTAAGCCTGCTTAGCGAAGCGCTCATCCAAGCACGCAAGTTGGCATACGACGACCTGGTGAGTGCGATTCTCACCAATATGGCCGAGACGAAATTTTCACAAGGTGATGTGCTCAATGCAATCACACACGCCCGTGAGGCGATAGCTTGGGACCAGCGTCTCAAGAACCAGCGCAACGTCGCAATCGACTTTGCTAACTTGACATCGTACCATATCGCGTTGGAGCAGTTTGAAGAGGCTCGGCAGTATGCGCGGCAAGCGCTTCGCCTCTCGCGCGCTGCTCACGCTGAAATCCAGATCGGGATAATTCTGCAACACTTTGCCATGATCGCGGCGATGACGGGCAGTCCCGAGCGAGCGGTGAAACTTATTGGGTTTGCCGAGGCTGCCTTCGGTGGTGCGGCATACCGTCGCGAAGTAAACGAGGCTCGCGAGTACGAGAAGCTGCTCGACGCGATTCGCCAACAGTTGACCACTGCTGAAATCGAACACAAGATGGCTGAGGGCGCCGCGCTGTCCGAAGAGGATGCAATCGAGGAGGCCCTGCGTGTCTGAAGCGATCGCCGAGCGCAAGCCGCTGCCCACCGGCACCGTCACCTTTCTCTTCAGCGACATCGAAGGTTCGACCGAACGCTGGGAGCGGCACCGCGAAGCTATGCGCGCAAGCGTGCGCCGGCATGAGGAGCTGATGCGCTCCGCGATCCAGGCGCACAACGGCAGTGTCTTCAAGACCATCGGCGACGCGTTCTGTGCGGCATTCTTTAGCGTGGCAGACGCCATCGCTGCGGCATTGGACGCGCAACGAGCGTTGCTGGGAGAAGATTGGTCGAGCATCGGTGGGCTCAAGGTGCGTATGGCGATCCACACCGGTCACACCGAGGAGCGCGATGGCGATTACTTCGGGCCCGCGGTGAATCGAGTTGCCCGTTTGTTGGCGATCGGACATGGCAGTCAAGTGCTTGTGTCGGGCGCGAGCGCAGACCTGGTGCAAGGCGAGATGCCGCCGCAAGCAGCGCTGCGTGACCTCGGTGCCCATCGACTGAAGGATCTCACGCATCCGGAGCAAGTCTATCAGCTCGTCGCGCCGGAGCTGCCGGCCGAATTCCCTCCCCTGCGTTCGCTCGAAGCACTGCCGAATAACCTACCGTTGCAACTAACGAGCTTCGTCGGCCGTGACATTGAGATCCTAGCCGTGGTGCAAGCGCTTGCGAAAAACAGGCTGTTGACGTTTGTGGGCTCGGGCGGCGTCGGCAAGACACGGTTGGCCCTGCAAGTGGGCGCCGATCTTCTGGATCGTTATCCCGACGGCGTCTGGCTGGTCGAGCTTGCGCCGCTCACCGACGGGACGCTCATCCCCAGTTCGCTCGCCTCGCTGTTCCACGTCCGCGAAGCGGACAACCGATCCTTGATGGAAGCGTTGATCCACGCGCTCCGGCCGCGCCGTGCGCTGATCATCTTCGACAATTGCGAACATCTCGTCGCACCGGCAGCGCAGCTCATCGACACGATTCTGCGGAATTGCCCACACATTCGCATCATCGCCACCAGCAGGCAAGGCCTAGGCATCGCGGGCGAAGTCGTGCACCGCGTGGCCTCGCTGGCTTTGCCGCAAGAATCGTCCAACCTAAAAGCGGAAGAGGCTTTGCGGTATGGCGCGATTGCGCTCTTCGTCGAGCGGGCGATCGCAGCAACCGAGTCCTTTAGGCTGACGGATCGCAATGCGCCGGTGGTAGCGCGTCTGTGCCGCCGCTTGGACGGCATCGCGCTGGCGATCGAACTTGCGGCACCGCGGCTCAAGGCGCTGAGCGTGGAGCAACTGGAGGCCAAGCTCGACGAGCGTTTTCGGATTCTCACCGGCGGTAGCCGAACCGCCCTCCCTCGCCAGCAGACGATGAAGGCGCTCGTCGACTGGAGCTACGAGCTGCTCACCGAGGACGAGAAGATCCTCTTCCGGCGGGTTGCGGCGTTCGCCGACAGCTGGTCGCTGGACGCCGCGAGCGAGGTGTGTTCCGATGAGAAGTTAGAGGCGTGGACAGTCCTGGATCTCTTGCAATCGCTCGTCGACAAGTCGATGGTTGTGGCCGAACTATCGGAGTCCGAGCAGCGCTACCGGTTGCTCGAATCCACGCGCCAGTATGCGCTTGAGCTGCTTCAAAAAAGCGGAGAGCTCGAGCCGCTGCAAACCCGCCACGCTGCATACTTTTTGCGATTCGCGCAGGCAATCGACGATGCTTTTGATTCGACGCCGACCAAAGCATGGATGAGCTCGCTCCAAGTCGAGTATGACAACTTGCGTGCCGCGCTGGAGTGGGCGCTCACTGCCAAGCGTGACGTTGAACTAGGAGTTGCGCTCGCCTGTGCGTTGTCTCGCTTTTGGGCCCGCAGCGCATACGAAGCAGAAGGGCGGCGCCAATTCGATGCGATCATCACCTTGGTCGACAGTTTACCGGCACCGCTGCAAGCTCAGGTATGGCTTGGTCGATCTCGAGTCTTCGGTAACATATTGGACTGGATCTCTCTGCGTGAAATTGCCGAGCGATCGCTGGCGCTCAACCGGGCGATCAACAGTGACTGGGGCACTGCCGAGTCGTTAATGCATCTGGGTGAAACGCAACTTCGGATGCGGCAGCATCGGGAAGCGGAGCAATCGCTGAGCGAAGCGTTGAGCATCGCGGAAGGCAAGGGAAACAGGCGGCTCCAGGCGTGGATCAAGGGCGTTCAAGCCCGAAACCTTCACTTCCAAGATAGGTCCGATGAAGCGCGTCACGGTTATTATGAGGCGCTCCATTTAGCCCGCGCGCAAGGCGATGACTGGCTCAAGATCGTCTGCATGGTCAATCTTGCCGAGATGGAGTTCGCGGCCGGCAGGGCACAACAAGCGTTGGATCTCGCTCGCGAAGCCGAGGGCGGCCGCGCCCTGGACTACATTTTGACGAATAACATAGCCGCGTATCTCATTGATTTGCAGCGCTTCGACGAAGCCAGGGACGCAGCAGCCCGCGCGCTGCGCATGGCACAAGATGCGCATGGTCCTGTGTTCGTCGCCTACAGCATTCAGCATCTAGCCGCCATAACCGCGAGCCAGGGTAAGGCTCGGCAAGCTGCTCGGCTCATCGGCTATTGCAACACCGCGTATGCGAACGACGGCTGGGTCATAGAGTACACCGAACGTCAAGAATACGAAAAACTGCAACAGCTATTCGAAGAAGAGCTGCAGCCCGACGAACTGCGAGCGTTACTGGCGGAAGGAGCCGCGATGGGCGAAGAGCAGGCCGTCACGGAGGCCTTGCTTGCGTAACTGGATCGCACAACATGTCTGAAGTGATCGCCGAGCGCAAGCCGCTACCGACCGGCACCGTCACGTTCCTCTTCAGCGACATCGAAGGTTCGACGGAACGCTGGGAGCGCCACCGCGCAGAAATGAAAGCGGCGGTCGCGCAGCACGAGCAGCTCATGCAAGCGGCCATTGCCGCCCACGATGGTTACGTCTTCAAAACGATGGGTGACGCGTTTTGCGTCGCCTTCCGGACGGTCCCGGACGCCATTAGCGCAGCACTCGATGCGCAACGTGCGCTCCAAGAACAAGATTTCGCTCGTGTTGATGGCCTAAAGGTGCGCATGGCCATCCACACCGGTCTCGCCGACGAGCGGAGCGGCGATTATTTCGGCCCCACGGTCAACCGCGTGGCGAGGCTGCTTTCGATCGGCCATGGCGGCCAAGTGCTCGTATCGGGTGCCGCAAGCGATCTCGCGCAGGGCGAGATGCCGGGTAAGGCCACGCTACGCGATCTGGGTGCGCATCGCCTGAAAGATCTCGCCTATCCGGAGCAAGTTTATCAACTCTTGGAGCCCGGTCTCCCGCAAGAGTTCCCGGCGCTGCGTTCCCTCGAATCGCTGCCCAACAACCTCCCGCTGCAGGTCACGGCGTTCTTGGGGCGCGAGCAAGACATCGCAGATATCAAAGAGCGGCTCGCGAAGACGCGCCTTTTGACGCTCGTCGGCACCGGGGGAGTCGGCAAAACTCGGCTCTCTCTGCAAGTCGGGGCAGACTTGTTGGATCATTACGAAGACGGTGTCTGGTTTGTGGAGCTTGCCCCGCTTATCGCTCCCGATCTTATCCCCGGGGCAATGGCGACGGTGTTCGGCGTCGCCGAGAGTACCGGCAAGTCGCAGACCGAGTCGTTGGTTGTCGCACTCAAGCCAAAACGCATGCTCGTCATCCTCGATAATTGCGAGCATATCGTGGCCGGCGCCGCGCGCATCGCCGATGTGATACTGCGAGGGTGCCCACGCGTCTACATGATCGCCACGAGCCGCCAAGGGTTGGGCATCGATGGCGAAGCGGTGCTGCGGGTCGCCTCGTTGCCGGTGCCGCCCGCGGCTGAGGGGATAAAGGCCGTTGAAGCGCAGCGCTACGGCGCGGTTGCGTTATTCGTGGAGCGCGCCTCTGCGGTAGTCGAGAATTTCCGTCTCACGGACGACAATGCGCCTGCCATCGCGCAGATCTGCCGCCGCTTAGACGGCATCGCGCTCGCCATCGAGCTTGCGGCCTCGCGCATCAAGATGCTGACTCCGGCCCAGCTGCTCACCATGCTCTCCGAACGGTTTCGCGTGCTCACGGGCGGCAAAAGAACGGCATTGCCGCGTCAACAAACCATGCGCGCCGCCATCGACTGGAGCTATGATCTGCTCGATGACAATGAAAAATTGATGTTCCGGCGTTTGGCCGTTTTTTCCGGAGGCAGCTCGCTCGAGGCGGTTCGGGAAATCTGCGGCGATGAAACGATTGGCGAATGGGAAGTGTTCGAACTGCTGTCTTCGCTGGTGGACAAATCATTGGTCACGAGCGAAGCGAGTGGAGCCGAGCAACGCTACCGCCTGCTGGAGTCAACCCGGCAGTACGCACTTGAAAAACTCAACCAGGCCGGCGAGCTCGAGCGGCTGCAACGACGGCATGCGGCCTTCTTTGCGCAGCGCGCGTTCGCTGCCGATGATAGCTGGAAGACAACAGCAACCCTTGCTTGGCTGGCACCGATCGAAGCGGACTACGACAACTATCGATCGGTCATGGATTGGGCGTTGTTGGAAGGGCAGGATCCCGAGTTGGGCGCTGCCGTCACCGGCGCGCTTTCGCAAGCATGGCGAGGCGGTCTTTATCAAGCCGAGGGCCGCTTGCGCTTGGAGGCCGCGGTGGCAAAAATCGATGAGGCGATATCGCGCACCACGCAAGCGCGGCTGTGGCTCGGGTTAGCGATGATCTACGGCTCATACGCGGAGTGGACGAGGACGCAACACAGTGCGCAGATAGCGTTGCGAATTTATCAGGAGCTAGCCAACGAACAGGGTGTGGCAATGTCGCGGCAATTTTTAGGTGAGGCGCTCCTGCGGATGCGTAAGTTCGATGACGCCGAGGAGTGCCTCGACCTGGCCTTGGCCACATTTAAGAAGCTAAATGAGAAACGACTCATCGCAATGACCCTGTCGAGTTTCGGACGCAGCCGATTTTTCGCGGATAAGCCGGAGGAGGCTAGAAAGTTCTACGACGATGCCTTGACGATTGCGCGAGCGATAGGCGACGAGCGCCAAGCCTCTGTGATCTCGAGCAATTTGGCTGAAATAGAATTCTTGAGCGGGAACCACGAGCGTGCGGTGGCCATCGCGCGCGAAGATTTGCAGCACCTGAAAGGATATCCCAATAAAACCTCAATCGCGATAACCTGCAACAATCTATCTGCCTACCTCAACGCGCTAGGAAGGCACGCTGAGGCCTACGACTCAGCAGCTGAAGCGATCCGCTACGGACGCGATGCGCAAAACAAAATCCAGATCGCCCTTTCGATCCAACATCTGGCTGCGGTCGCAGTCAGTCGGCACGACCTTCCAAGAGCCGCGCGGCTACTCGGCTATGTAGAAGCGCAGCTCAACGCCCATGAATGGATGCTCGAATTTACCGAACAGCAAGAGCTGGACAAAGTGCGCAAGCGATTGTCCAAAGACCTGAGCTTGGCCGAAACGACAGCCCTACTGGAAAAGGGCGCACTGCTCAGCGAAGATCAGGCGCTGGAAGAAGCACTCCAAAACTGAATTTTCTCGCCAGTAATCCGAGCTGCTTGCAAAAACGTACAGCTATCGAAGCGACCGCGTAAGGAGCCTCGAGTGCGACGAATTTTTCGATACCCGCTGGTTGTCCGCGTAACGCACTGGATCACGGCGCTCGCACTGCTGGTCTTGACGATGAGCGGCATGCAGATCTTCAACGCTCATCCGGCACTGTATGCATCCGACGCATCCCGCTTCAATCACCCGGTGCTGGCGATTCGCGGCGAACAAGACGCGCACGGCCAGCCGCTGGGTTACGTGCAACTGGGCAACGGTGTCCGAGTGAACACGACCCACGTCTTGGGCTGGGGTCCGGATGGCATGGGGGGCGAAACGGCGCGTGCGTTCCCAGCCTGGGCGACGATTCCGGGGCCACAAGACCTGGCGGACGGGCGCCGCTGGCATTTGCTCTTCGCTTGGGTCTTGATACTGTGCGCGCTGTTCTTTGCGCGTGCGGCGTTCAAACTCTGGCCTACCAAAGCCGAACTTCAGGCACTGCCGAAGACGCTGCGGGAGCATCTCGTGCCTTGGAAAGTCCGTCCGGGCGCCGCGCTCAACCCGTTGCAGAAACTGACGTACTTCGGCGTGGTTTTTATCGTGACGCCGGTTGTGATACTGTCCGGGATGGCGCTGTCGCCGACAATCGACAGCTGGTTCCACTGGTTGCCCGCGCTGTTCGGCGGCCGGCAATTCGCGCGCGTCTGGCACTTTGCCGGCATGTGGGCGTTGGTTCTGTTCTTCGTCGGGCACGTGGCCATGGTGGCGCTCACCGGCCTCATCAATAATTTGCGCTCGATGATCACCGGCTGGTTCGTGGTTCCCGGGCCGGCGGGCGAACGCCCGTCGCCTGCGCCGGCGCACGTCGAAAGCCTGCCGACGTGAAGCCGATCGGACGTGGATCGTTCCTCGTGCTCTCAGGATCCGCTCTGCTGACAGGATGCTCGAGCGTCGCCACCTCGCTCACGTTCAGCGACCGGTTTCAAAAAGTGTTGGAGCTGCCGGAGAAGCTGAACTATGCGGTGCTTGGCCACGGCCAACCGCTGGCGCGGGAATACAGCGAGCGCGATGTGGCTCCGGATTTCCGGCAAAACGGTTTCGAGCCGCCGGCAAGCGCGGAGTATCAGCGCTGGAGCCAGGATGGCTGGCGCGGATACCGGCTCTTCGTGACCGGCCTGGTCGAACGGCCGCGATCCTACGATTTGCCCGCACTGCAAAGCAAGTTCGCGCGCTACTCGCAAATCACGCGGCACGATTGCGTCGAGGGCTGGAGCGTCATCGGCAAGTGGACCGGCGCCAGGCTCGGAGACGTTTTGGCGGATTGCAGACCCTTGCCGTCGGCCCGATACGTGGTGTTTCGCTGCCTGGATGACGATGGCTCGGGCACCCTCTACTACGAATCGCTCGACATGCACCAGGCGGCCCATCCGCAAGCGCTCCTGGCCTATGGTTTGAACGACGGGCCGGTGCCGGTTAAAAACGGCGCGCCGCTGCGCCTGAAAGTCCCGACGCAACTCGGCTACAAAAGCGCGAAGTACGTGCAGCGCATCGAGGTTGTGGCCGGGCTGGGCGGACCAAACGGTCGAGGCGGCTATTGGGAAGATCAAAACTACGATTGGTTCGCAGGCATCTAGCGCAGGTGGCATCCGGCTCGTGACCCGGACACATGGGTATTTGCCGGCAGCACGGTAAACTACCGATGCTGGCGGCTTAACGTTATGATCACCAAGCTTTTTGTGACGCGTCCTACGCTAGCGGTTGTGGCCGTGGCCGTCGCTGTTATTGGCGGCCTGCTTGCGATCTTTGGCCTGCGCGAGCAAGAGCTGCCGAACGTCGGCGTTCCGATCGTCGACATCATCATTTTCTACCCGGGCGCGACCCCCATCGAAATGCGCGATCAGATCGTGCGGCCGATCGAGGATCAGCTGGCGGGAGCGCCCAGCCTCGAGCATACGCAGACCAATCTGCAGCAAGGCTTTGCGAGCATCGTGGCTCAGTTCAGCCTCAAATCGTCGCGCACCGAAGATTTGGTCGAAGTCCAGCGGCGCATGCAAGCGGCGCAGTCGCAATTGCCGAGCGATCTCGTGACGCCGCGCATCGAAACGATCGATCCAGGCGAATCGGCAGTCGTCTCGCTGGCGGTGACGTCGAAGTCGCTGTCGACCGGTGCGCTGTCGGCCCTCATCCAAAACCAACTCATTCCGGCGCTCGAACAAGTCCCGGGGGTCGGCTACGTGCAAGCGAATGGGATCGTGACGCCGTCGGTCCAGGTAGAAGTCGATCCGGCGAAGCTGCGCGACCGCAACCTCACCATCAACGACGTCATCGGCGCGATCGCGGTGAACAACATCCGCCTGCCCGGTGGCATCCTGTACGGAGCCAATGCCGAAACCGGGATCAACATCCGCGGCGACATCCACGGGCCGCAGTCCGTTGCCGCTTTGCAGATCACACCGCCCGCCTTAGCGCTCGGCGCTGCCACCCCGGCCCCGGTGCGCGTTCGCGACATCGCCAAGGTCAGCGACGCGTACGAGACGGAGCGGATCTACGCCTATGTGAACGGCCAGCCCAACTTTTTCTTGACCGTGCAAAAATCGGTTGGGGCCAATGAAGTCGACACCGCCAAAGGCGTCATCGCAAACTTGCCGCAGCTGCAGCAGCGCTTCCGCGGCATCGGCTTCACGGTCATCGACAACCAATCCACCTACACGCAGTCACTGCTGACCGGCGTCTTCCGAACGCTGCTCGAGGGAATTCTCCTGGTCGGCATCGTGATGATCTTTTTCTTGCGGTCGTGGCGCAACGCGGCTGCCGTCCTCATCGCCATCCCGACCTCGTTGCTGGCGACGCTCATGGTCATGCAGCTCAAGCAATTCACGCTGGATACCGTGTCGCTGCTCGCCATGACCCTCATCACCGGGATCCTGGTCGACGATTCCATCGTGGTGCTGGAAAACAGCGAGCGCCACCGCGAGATGGGCGAGTCGCCTTTCCGCGCCGCAATCAATGGGCGGCTCGAGATCGGTTTGGCCGCGATCGTCATCACGCTCGTCGATGTCGTCGTGTTCTTGCCGATCGCATTTCTGCCGGGCATCGTCGGAAAGTTTCTGAGCGAATTTGCGCTCGTCGTCGTGGTCGCGACGCTTGCTTCGCTGTTCGTTTCGTTCACGATCACGCCCGCGCTAGCCGGTAATTGGTCGTTGCTTTCGAGCAAGCGAACCATCCGGCTCATCGAAGTGTTCTCGGCCGGCTTTGAACGCTTGCGGATTTGGTACGCCGAGCGCGCGCTGCCGTGGGGACTGCGGCACCCGGGCACGGTCGTGGCCATCGCCGCGATCACGCTGGCCGGCGCTGTGGCGCTCGTGCCGCTCGGCGTCGTCGGTTTCGAATTCGACCCGGCGCAAGACAACGGCGAGATTTTTGTGCAGATCAGTTATCCGAGCGGCACGCCGCTGACGGTGACGCGCGGGTCCGTGCGGACGATCGAGCAGCAGGTGCACGCCACGGTGTCTGACTTACGCTCCGAAACCTCGTTGGCCGGAGCTGCGCTCTCACCGGTGGGCGGCTACCTTATCGACGGCGCTGTCGGCCAAATCGACCTTCGCCTGAAACCGAACCGCAAGCATTCGACCGACTACTGGGTGAGCCGGGTGCGCGCACTGGCCGAACGGAGCGCGCCGACAGCCAACCCCGTGGTGATTCCCGCGACCAACACTCACGGCGGAAATTCCCAACCGATTGACTACTTGGTGAGCAACTCCGCCGGGGATGCGACTGTCTACGCGCAGCAGGTCTATAAAGCACTGGCCGCCACGCCGGGGGCCGCAAACGTCTACAGTTCCGCGAGCAGCCTCGCTCCGCAGCTGAACATCAGCTTCAACCGCGATGAAGCACGCCGCCGCAACATCAGCATCACGACGGCGGCGAATGCGATCCGCGCGGCCTTTGGCGGCGTCCGCGCCACGCAATACGAAACCGAAGATGGGCTCAAGGACGTCCAAGTGATCTATCCGCTTGCCTATCAGCACACGCTGCAGCAGATCCGCAACATTCGCGTTCGCAGCGACAATGGCGATATCGCGCGGATCGGCGACATCGCCCAACTCGATTTCAGCCGCAGCTCGCGTTCGATCGATCGCGTCGACCGCCAGACCGTCATCCACGTCAGCGCCAACGTCGCCTCCGGCGCGAGTCTGTCGGGCGTGGTGAAGGCATTCGAGCATAAGCTGGCCGGATTGCACCTGCCCACAAACGTGCAAGTCACTCCGAACAGCAGCGGCACCCAGCAAAATCTCAAGGACACGATCAACGGCATGGCATTGGCGCTCGCACTGGGGATGCTGCTCGTTTTCTTATTGATGGTCGCGCTCTACAACAGCTACCTGTCGCCATTCATCATCATGTTCTCCGTGCCGGTGGCCGTCGTCGGCGCGCTGGGAGCCCTCGCGCTGACCCGTCAATCGCTCAATGCGTTCTCGCTGATCGGTACCGTCTTGCTGATCGGTCTGGTCACGAAGAACGGCATTTTGCTCGTGGATTTTTCGAATCAGCTGCGCGAACGCGGCATGGAAAAACTCGATGCGATCCGCGAGAGCGCGCGCGTGCGCTTCCGCCCGATCGTGATGACGACGGCCGCGATGGTGTTCGGCATGCTGCCGCTGGCCCTCGGGCTCGATCATGCGGTCGAGTCGCGGCGTTCGCTCGGAATCGTCGTCATCGGCGGATTGATCAGCTCGTTATTGTTGACCCTGATCTTGATCCCGGTGATCTACGTTTGGTTGAGCCCCACCCATTTGCGCGCTCGCCGCCAGCCGGCGCCCGCGCAACTCCACCCGGTGGAAAAAGAGAGCATCGCCAGAAAGTCGGGCCGCGCTGCGCTGTAAAGAGTACGGCACCTCGTGCGGATGATCTCACCCAACGTCCGCAAGCTGCTGCTGCTCAACGCGTTCTGGATACCGCTCAACTTCCAGGCATCGGCGATCCTCGCGATCGCGGTACCGGCTGCGCTCTTGCGCATCCCCGGCATCAATCACACCGCGGTGCTGGCGGTCCTCGCGAGCGCGGTGGCCACGGTCGCCATGGTGGTGCCTCCGCTCGCCGGCATCATCTCCGACCGCTGGCGCCAGCGCGGCATCCGGCGCCGCTCGATGATCCTCTTCGGCGCCGCGATCAATGTCGCGGGCCTGCTGTGGTTGGCGTTTCCGGCGGGGCTGCACGTTTTTACAGTGGCGCTGCTGCTCGTCATCCTCGGTCAGAGCATCAGTCTGGCGGCATATCAGCCGCTCATCCCCGAAGCGGTTCCTCCTTCGCAGTGGGGTATCGCTTCAGGTTATCAAGGCATTGCGACGCTTGTCGGCAACGTCGGCGGTCTCGCCGTCGGCGGCTTGGCGAGTCCGGCCGTAACGTTTCTCTCGGCTGCGGCGATCGTGGCGCTGGGAGCGCTGGCGGTGCTGCCGATCGTCGAAGGCGGCTTCAGCGAAGCAGAACACACGCACATCGGCAGCTGGCGTAATTTCGGCGTCGCGTTTCTTTCTCGCTTCCTCATCAATTTCGGCCTCACGCTGCTCATGACGTTCGTGCTCTTTTTCTTCAACGATGTCTTGAAATTCAAGAACCCCGCGGGCGGCACGGGCTTGTTCGGGGGCTTGGCGCTGGTCGGCGCAATCGTCACGAGCTTATGGATGGGTCACGTCTCCGATCGCGTGGAGCGCAAATACGTCGTGGCGCTTGCAGGCGTACCCATGACCCTTGCAATTCTGGGATTTGCAATCGCCCCGTCGGCGCGCTGGATATTGGAATTGGCGTTGCTGTTCGGCTTGGGCTACGGGGCATTCGTATCGACCGGCTGGGCACTCGCCATCGACTCCGTGCCGCAGCTGCGGGACGTGGCGCGCGACCTTGGCATCTGGGGCGTCGCATCCGGATTGCCCGGCATCATCGCGCCGATTTTCGGCGGCTGGCTGTTGCAGCGTTACGGCAGCACGTTCAAGGGCTACCAAATCCTCTTCTACGTTGCCGCACTGACCTTCGCGCTCAGTTCCGTCACGGTGCTGTTCGTCCGCGGCAGAAAGCGCCGGCCGGCTGTTGGGCCTTAGCTTTCAGGCCTTTTGCGCGCTGCTGGTGGCGCCGTACTATCATAGCGCGTATCGCATCCGGGGCTTCGGTGGCTTGCCACGCAAGCGCGGTGCGACGCTTGTTATCTCCAATCACCAACACGACCTCGACACGAACGCCGCCGCGATCCGCATCATCCTGCAGAGCCCTTGGAACCAGACGATGTACTCAGCCTCGTCGCGGCGCGTCTTCGAGCCGGGCTTCATGGGAATCCGCGTGCCGTGGCTGGAGCGTTGGCTGGGAACCTTCAATGCCGCCGGCCTCTTCGCGGCGCTCGGCATGCTCCCGATCGAAAACGAGCTCTTCGCGCGCTCGGTTTCCTCGATCGCTTGGTATGTGAGAACCAAGCACGGCGACCTGCCCTTGGACGACGTGTTCCGCGCTGACGTCGTGCAGCAATTCGGCAAGGATGCCCAAAGCCAAACGCTTACGTGGTTATTTCGGCGCGCAGCGTTCGCGCAAGCGCGCAAGACGCGCGTGGGTATGAACGCCGTCAACCAACCCTATCGCGGGGAGATTCTCGCCGAGACGCGACGCACGATGCAGGCAGACTTGGCTCGCATCGAGCAAACGTTGCGCAGCGGCGTGACATTCTACCTCACCCCGGAAGGGCGCTACACCACGGACGGCCGTATCGGAAGATTCCGGTTGGCACTGCGACGGCTCGCGCCGCTCGCGCGCGTGTACCTCATCGCGATGAGCTACGATGTTTTTGTCGGCCGCCGGCTGTCGGTGCTGTTTCGGATTCTGCCGCCGGCTGACCCGGACGATCTCAAGACGTCGCTGCAGGCGGAGCGTCCGTTTACCACGAGCCAGCTGCTCGCCGCCTGGCTGACACGGCAAACCGGAACATTTTCAGGCGGCGACGCTCGCGCCGCCGTCCGACAGGAACTCAAGCGACTGCCGGCGCGCGCATTCGTGGATCCCGAGTTGCGGCGCGCTCCCGAACGGTTGGTAAACAGCGCGCTGCGTTCGTTGGTGCGGCTGAACATCTTGCGCTATGAAAACGCGACGTACGCCGTCGCTGCGGTACGCCGCCACCCACAATTTCCGCAGGTAAAGGACATGCTCGCGTATCAGGCGGCGTTCTTCGAAGAGAGCGTGCACGCAGCTCGCGCGCTCGAACAGCGGCTTCCGGGCATTACCGCAAAGCCCGCGCGATAGCAGGTGCCCCGAACAGAACTCTCGCACCTTTCCGCGTTGGGAGGGCGTATCCGTATGGCCAATCCGTGCCGTTTTTTATTTTTTTGTGGCGTCCTCGCGCTGCTCTTCTTCGTTGCTCTTTCTCCGGCGATCACCGGCACGACCGGCACGTTGATCGGCTACGTCTTCAGCCAAGCCGGCCAGCCCCTCAAGGCTGCGAAGGTCGCGGCAGTTTCCGCGTCCCAATCCGCCACGACCACGACCGACGACCAGGGTCATTTCGTTTTCGTCGCTTTGATACCCGACACGTACGCGGTTACGGTCAGCAAATCTGGGTATCGCCCGGTGTCGCAGCCGGGCATCGAAATTGCAGCGGACAACACGCAGACGGTCGAACTCGTCATGCAAACCGAAGCGACGACGCTGGGCAAGATCGTCATCTCCGAAACCGCCGGGCTGCTCAAACCGGGAACGACGCAAGACGTCTATGCCGTGAATGCGGGCTTGCAGAACAAGCTGTCGGTGCTCGGAGGCGGCGGCAATTTGGACAATGCGTATTCCTCGATCAGCGCTATCCCGGGTGCCTTTGTGCCGCCGGGCCAGACCGGCTGGAACCAACCGATCTTTCTGCGCGGCGGCGACTTCAACGAGATCGGCTACGAGCTCGACGGTGTGCCGCTCAATCGTTCGTTCGACAACATCACCACCACCAATTTGGCAACGCTGGGCCAGCAACAGCTGCTCATCTACACCGGCGGCGCTCCGGCCGATGCAGAAGCGCACGGGCTCGCCGGCTATGTCAATCAAGTGGTCAAGACCGGCACGGTGCCGGGTTTCGCCGATGCGAGCTTTGGATTCGGATCGCCCGCTCTCTACAACAAGCTGAACATCGAAGGCGGCGGAGCGTCGGCCGACCGCCGCTTCACGTACTACTTCGGCGTCGGCGGCTACAATCAAGACTACCGCTATATAGATCAGTTCAACGGCGCGAGCGATTCCCCGACCTTCGGGATGCCGTTCGATCTCGCCAATGCAGCCTTCGGCCCGCTCAGCCCGATCGGCAGCGTCGGCTGCGCGGGGCCAGGTTCGCCGCTGCCTCCCGGCGCCGGCTCGAATTTTGCCGGCTGCTACGCGAACCACGGATTTTTCAATTCACTGCCCGTTGGGCCTGGAGGGTACATTCTCGGACCTTATCCGCTGGGGCGAAACTCCAACATCACCGATCGCGAAAATGTGTTCAACTTTCACTATTCGATTCCGCACGCGCGCAGCGGCGCCAACGACGACATCCAGCTGCTCTACGACACGTCGGAAATTTTTACGAACGTGTATTCCTCGTATCTCGACTGGGGTGGCGCCGGAACGTGGAGCGCAGCTGAACTGCAAGGTCCGGGGTTGCACTTCGGTGCTGCGGGTCCGGTCGTCCCCACTTTTCAAACCGGCTTTCAGTATACCGGGGGCCTCGGCCAGCCGGTGAGCGGGGCGCTCTTCGGCCCCATCAACGGCATGATCCCTTACTTGTTCCCAAGCGAAAACGCAGCCGGCATCAACGGGCAGATTCCGGTGACGCAGCGCGATGCACAGTCCAATGGACAAGCGATCGTCAAGCTGCAATATCAGCATGATTTCGGCGCGTCGGCGTTTGTGCGCGTCTATGCCTACAGCGATTATTCCAACTGGTTCGTGCACAGCCCGAACATGACGCAGCAATTCTTCATCAGTCAGTCGTCCGACCGCGAATTGTGGACTCACGGGCATGGCTTCGCGGCGAACTACGGGGCACAGCTCAACCCGCGCCACTTGCTGAACATCACCGCCTCGTACACCACGTCCAACACGATCAGTTTCGACAACGGCCAGATGACGAACAGCACGCCCGGGCCGCCGTTTTTCCCGCCGTCGCAATCCGTTTTTGCGGCGTTGGTCAGCGCCAGCAATCCGCTCAACGGCACCTGCTATTTTTTTGACGAAGCCAATCCGTTTACAAGCGTGCCGGCGCCGACCTCGTGCGAGCCGAACTCACCGGTGCCGATATTCTTGCCGCCGGGCGCGCCTCCAACCAGTACGAAATTCCTCACCTATAGCGGCCCGTTCATCCCGCCGCCTGCCGGCTTTGAGTGGCTCGCGGTCGAGAACGGCCCCACGGGTGTCACGAACTCGGTGTCGCCCAAATTTGCAGCGTTCTCGATCCACGACGAATGGCGCCCGGTCGATCGCGTGCACGTCAACTACGGTTTTCGCGTGGATCGCTTCCAATTCGATTTGCCCTCAACCGCCGGCGGTCCGATGCGCGCCTTTTGGTTTAACGCGTGGAACAACGTCATGTGTGCCAACCCCGGCGTGAACGGCGGCAACCCGCTCGACGAAACGCTGGTCGTGAACCCGTCGACCGGCGCACCCTATGCACCGGGCACCCCGTGCTCGCAGGTCGCGCTGCCGGGGTTGCCCGCGGGCGCGCTGAGCAACGCGACGCTCAACAACGCAACGGCGACTGCGACATCCTTCACGCACACCGTGTTCCAGCCACGCCTGGGAGGCACGTACGAGGCCGATCCCGATGACGTCGTGCGCCTTTCCTACGGGGCATATGCCGAGCCGCCGCCCTCGCAATACGAAGAATACAATACCTTGCAGCAAAATCTCGCAAGCTACATCGGCCCGTTGTATTTCGCGTTGGGTTACACCACGCCGGCGCACGATCTGCGGCCGTCGGTTTCCTACAACGCCGACTTCTCGTGGGAGCACCGTTTCCATCGCACCGATGCGAGCTTCAAGCTCTCGCCGTTTTACCGCCGCACGCGCGACAAAGTGCAGCAGTTCTTCATCAATCCGACAACGGGGACGCTGTCGGGCATCAACGCCGGCCGGCAGACAACCTACGGTACCGAGTTCTTGTTGAACAAAGGCGACTTCAGCAAGGATGGTCTCTCAGCACAGTTTTCGTTCACGTATACGTATAGCCGGATTCGCTACCAAAATCTGCCCAACGGTTCGACCCTGATCACGCCCGTGAACACCGCTATCCAATTGTACAATTCGTACACGGCCGCGTGCGCCGGCGTCGCACCCTCACCCAACCCCAGCAGCCTCTGCGGCGCGTTCGGTGGTGCGAATGCATTGCCGACGGAAGCCAATGGGGTCGCCAATCCCTACTACAATGCGCCCGCGAGACCGTTGCTCGATCCGGGCGGACTATATCCGACCTACGATGTGATTCCGACCGGCACGCAACTGACGTCAGCCAGCTACGGCGTTCCCTATTTCGCGACGCTGGTGTTGAACTACAAACATCAACGTTGGACGTTCTCGCCGCTGTTGCAATACATCGCGGGTCCGCGTTATGGCGCGCCGCAGCAGCAGATCGGCGTCGATCCGGCCACGTGCGGTCCGCTGGCAAGCGGATCGGTCCAAAACGATCCTCGCTATCCGCACGGCGGTTCCGGTCAGCCGTACGACGCCACGACCTGCACGAATACGATCATCATTCCCGATCAGTTCACCGGCAATTTCGATGCGCCGGGAGCTTTTCGCGAGCCGTCACTGTTGACGGCACACGCGCAGATCGGTTACGAGGCATCACCGCGGACGACGCTGCAGCTCACGCTCTCAAACATTTACACGCGCTGCGCCGGCGGCGACAGTTTACCGTGGACGGTAGGCGGTGGCCACACGTGCGGCTACGACGTCATCCCGGGTCACATACCGCCGGTTGGGAATATCTACAATCCGGGCGACACGATCCAGCGGCTCGTGCAATTCCCCTATGGGAATCTATTTTCGGCACAACCGTTCAACGCGTACTTCAACGTGAACGTGAAGCTGTAAACGCGGACCGGGTCAGTCGCCGAAGGGCGGAAGAAACGCGGTCTGAGCGACGCGCTCGCCGAGCCGGCCGGTCGATGTGAGCTGCACGGTCACCGAACCGCGGTAGCGCGGTGGAAGATAGAGCAAGACGGTTTGGCGGTAGCCGCGCACCGTTATCGAGTTGACGGTCGCGCC
>DATGHT010000329.1:0-3352 GCA_035307865.1 Candidatus Eremiobacteraceae bacterium
GGCGTTGGAAAATCACTGGTGACCGGCTTGCTCGCCGTTGCGCTGCGCCGGCAGGGCCACAGCGTCGGCATCTTGGATGCGGACATCACCGGCCCGAGCATGGCGCGCTTGTTCGGCGTCACCGCGCGCCCGTATCAAGGCGCCGACCAAAAACCGCACCCGCCCGCAACGCACAGCGGCATCCAGATCATGTCGATGAACCTCATCCTCGACAGCACGGAGCAGGCCGTCATTTGGCGCGGACCCATGGTGTCACAGGCCATCCGCCAATTCTACAACGACCTCGAGTGGGGGAAGCTCGATTACTTGCTCGTCGATTTGCCGCCGGGCACGTCGGATGCGCCGTTGACGGTGCTGCAGGCGCTGCCGGTTTCGGGCATCGTCATGGTTTCCACACCACAGGGTTTGGCGACGATGATCGTGAGCAAGGCGGTGAAGTTCGCGCAGCAGCTCCACGCGCCCATCGTCGGGCTCGTTGAAAATATGTCGTACTTCATCGATCCCCAGAGCGGCAACCGGCACGAGCTGTTCGGTCCCTCCAAAGGCGTGCAGCTGGTCGTCGAGAGCGGTGCGCCCTTGCTCGCGCAGTTGCCGATCGATCCCGCGCTCACCGCATTGTGCGATGCTGGCAAAATCGAAGACTACATGTCTGCGGACTATGACGTGCTGGCGGCGAACTTCGTCAAGATCCTGCCGCGCCTCGCCGAAAACAACAAGCAAGCCAGTTGACGACGAGAACCGCTGCCGCCGCCGCAGCGTTCGTATTGCTCTGCATGCCGGGTTGCTCTGCGAAATCGCCGAGCATGACAGCGGTGTCGCCGCCGCCGGTCGTAAGCCAAGCGGTCACAAAACAACTCGCTTTGCCGCTTTACCCGGGTGCGCAACCAACGGCCGATGGGGTGCACGTCAATGGCCCCCATGCCAGCGAAATCTTCGCCGCATACTATCGAGTCAATGATCCGCTCGCAAAAGTGGAGCGCTACTACGTCGCACGTCTGCCGAAGGGCAGCCTGAAGATGTACGTCAACGAGTCTGACGGCGGCACGGCGGATTTCGCAATCGCTGTTCCCGGATTGCAAAAGCAAGTCGTGCTGGCTAGCGACCGCGGCGGCACGCTGATCGCGCTCAGCACGACGAAGACTCGCGGGCAAAAATAAAGACGGGTATGCGCCCGCACCCGTCTCGTTCGGTTGAAGATGGGCTTACATCACGACGATGACGGTTCTCATTTGATTGCTGTCGTAGTGGTAAAAGCAGCCGAAGATCAACATCCCGGCCCCGCCTGAGTTGTAGACGAGAGAGGATGCTCCCGGATTGAGATTGCCGCTGCTGAAGTTCGCCGTGCTGATCGTGCTGCCCGCAGCAGATGCGGTCGCGCCCAGATTCGCTGCGGGAAACGCCGCCGGATACGATCCCGACCAAGTTCCGATGAAGCTTGCGGTATGCGGCAACGTTGCATCACCGTTGCTGAATTGAACGCTCGTGTTCGCAGTCAGATGAATGACTTGCGACGTCGTACCGCTCAAGCCGAGCTGGTAGCCGAGGACCGTGCCGAACGTCGAATCAGTGGTAGCCGATTCGCCGGTAAGGCGCACGCCGACGACCGCGGCGACCGGCGAAGGACTAGGGCTCGGCGCTGGATTGCCGACGCAACCCGAGCCGCTGCCGTTACCACCACCGCCGTAGCCTGCCTTGCAGCCGGCTATCGTGCCGCCGCCACCGTAGCCTCCGCCTCCGCACGCAGCAAGCGCGAGCGCAGCCGCGGCGACGAGCGCGGCTGCGATTCCACTATGGCTGAAAAATTTCTGAATATTCACTGAAAGGCCCGTTCCCTTTCGCCCCTCGCATTGTGTGCGGGTAAGACGACAGGGCGCAACGCCTTACCCGCTCTTCAGAGGGTAGCGCCGGGTCCTGAAACGGGAATGAATAACGTGCGTGCTACGGACAGAGGATCGTGATCACCGTGCGCATCTGCGGGAAGCCCGGCAGCACAGGTTTGTAATCATAAAAGTCGCCGAAGTAAAATGCGCCGGCAGTCGCGCCGGTCGTGTACACCGGCGATTCGCCGAACGTAGTCGCGAACGGCAGCATCGACCCGGTAGAAAATTCAGGCGTGGTAATCGCCGTGAGTTGCGGGCTGGAAACGTTGGCGCCGTTGACATTGTTGAAATTCGTCGGCCAGTTCATGCCGGATGCGGCACCCAGCAGCGATGCGGTGTGCGAGCTGGCGCGATCCGCGTTATAAAACTTTATCGTTTGATTGCAGTGCACGGTGATGAGTTGCGAGCTCACGGTTGGTACCGGCGATGCGGCGGGGACGCTCGCCGTTTGCGCGTAGCCCTGGATCTCGCCGAAGGTCGGATCGTTCGTGGGCGGCACGCTGGCATAATCCATGACCACGAAATTGACGGGCGACGGAATCGGTGAAGGCGACGGTGCACGCGAGCCTGACGGCGTAGGAATCGGCGAGGTGCTTGGCGTCGGTGAGGGCGTCGACGAATTCGAACAGCCGTCGGTCGCGACGAACGCGAACACGACCAGCGCAACGACGACGTACGCCAGAGGTTTCCAAAGCCGCAGGAGAGCGGTCATGAACGGGTCCTAATTCCTTTCGGCGGAGCCGGCCAGCAATTGCTGCGTCTTCTCCGACATCATGGCGTAAGTCATTTCGCCGTCGACCGCCTCGCGCACGACGCCCTGCCGATCGACGAAGAACGAGCTGGGCATACCCACCAGGTGCAGCGCCGTTCCCAGGCGCTGTTCGCTGTCGACCGCAACCGGGAAGCCGACACCGAATTGTTTGACGTAGGCCTTCACCACGTTTGGATCTTCTCCCTGATCGATTGCGACCACCAGCAGGCGTCCGTTGAAATTGCGCGCCAGCATCGCCAACGCAGGCATCTCGCGCCGGCAGGGTCCGCACCAGGTTGCCCATACGTTCACCAGCACGTCTTGCCCGCGCAGCGCGTTCAACCCGATCGCCGGACCCCGCAGCGCTGGGAACACAAGCGACGGCAGCGTGCTGCCGACAGTTTGGGACGGCCCCCGCTCCGGGCCGTTTTCATTCGGATACAACGCTGCGATGATGACGACAACGGCGACCACGGTCAGGCCGCCGACGATCCAACGAAACACGCTGGCAGGTTTGCGAATGGCTGAAAACCGCCCTGCCGCTGCTTAGAGAATTGTCCTCGTCAAGCCGCCGTCTACCGAAATCGTCTGGGGGTGATGTATCGTGCCTGATCGCTTGCGAGGAAAACGACGAGCGGCGCGAACTCTTCCGGTTCACCCAAGCGCTTCAACCGACGTCGACGACAAGTTGATGAAACCGAAATCCATGCTGCACCATTCT
>DATGHT010000330.1:0-2553 GCA_035307865.1 Candidatus Eremiobacteraceae bacterium
CAGCGGGCCGATGAACCACCAGAGCAGCCCGTATGCCGCGCCGAACGCGATGCTCGACCCCATTCCGCGGATCTCGCGCTGAAAGAGCGCACCGAACGTCGCGCCGATGATGACCGCAATCGCAAAATGCAGCGTCACGCCGATCATGCGCGATCCGCTGTTCACGATGCCGGCGATCAGCGGAAAGAACCCCACCTGCTCCATCCACTTGCCGAACGCCCAGCCGCCGGCAACGCCGGCGATGCCGCCCCCGATGAGCGCGCGCGGCCACGAAAAGTCGGTCCTTGGCCGAATTCCGGACAGCAACGCGCGGACGAGGCCGAGCGGGATGCCCAAGCAGACGACGTAGCCCACCAGCGACGGAAACGCCGCCACCGCGGCGGCCGCCGAGCCCATGCCTCCGTGGGAGAGCGCGGCGAGCACGCCGACCGGAATGATGAGCCAGAGCGCAAATGCAAATGCGAGTCCCCACAGGAGGGCCGGACCCGGGCGGACGTCGCGCCGCGGGAGCAGAGCGTAGAACCCGGCGCCGCTTGCGAGGCCCAACCACGGCCCGCCGACGGCCGCCTGAGCGCTCAGCGCGCTCATGAGCACCGCCCCGAGCAATCCGGTCGCGCCGAGTATCGCCGCGCCGCGCATATCGTCGAATCGGCTCATTGGAGTTCGATCGTCTGCACCATGTCGCGCGGAAAGAAAAGCTCGACGGTCCAATCGATGAGCACGCGGATCTTGCGCTCGATGCCGGGCAATTTGCCGACGTAGATTGTGCGCCAGAGCAGCCACGCAAAAAATCCGGAAAAGCGCAGCGGCGTTGCGCGGAACGGAAGCGCAAGCTCCGCGCAGGCCGTCTGGTACCCGATGACGCACAGCGCACCCAGCGAGCGAAAGTGGAATGCCTTGGTGGGCTTGCGCCGTATCGTGGCCCACACGTTGTGCGCCAGCGTCTCGGCCTCGCGGATGGCAAATTGGGCGGTCGGCGGGCACTGCCGGTTCGTCTTGCCGTCGAGCACCGCTGCGCAATCACCCAGGGCCCACGTGTTGGCGTGCTCCGGAACGGCCAAGGTTGCGTCGACGATCACCGCACCGCGCTTGTCGCACGTGAGCGACGCTTCGTTCGGCAACGAGCTCGGGGCCGTTCCCGCGGTCCACACGAGCGTGTGCGCGGCCAACGACTCCCCGTTGTCAAGACGTACGGTGTCGCTCTCTGCGGCGACCACGTGCGCCCGCAGGCGAAACGCGATGCCCCGAGCCGACATGCGGTCGAGCGCGTATGCCGCAAGCGATTCGCTCAACTCGGGAAGGATGCGCTCTCTTCCATGGACGAGCACGACTTCCAGCATGGCCTGCGAAAGACGCGGATAGTTCGCTATCATGCCGCGGGCAAAATCGTTGAGCGCGCCGGCAAGCTCGACTCCGGCGAATCCGCCGCCGGCGATGACGAAGCGCAAGAGCGAGCGCCTGGCGGTTTCGTCGGTTTCTCGGTCGGCCCGCTCGAACATCTGGATGACATGGTTGCGAATGCGGATCGCATCCTGCAGCGTCTTGAAGCCGAAGGCCGTCTGCGCCACGCCCGGCAAACCGAAGTGATTGGTCGAGGAGCCGAGCGCCAAGACGAGATGATCGTAGCGGAGGTGTTGGTCGGCGGTCGTCACGACGCGCTGCTCGGGATCCACCGCGACGACACGGCCGTGCACGAACGCCGTGCGGCGCAACGCCGAGCGAATCGGATTGCTGATGTGGGTGGGCTCGAGGCTGCCGCCCGCCACTTCCGCCAGCATCGGCGTGAAGAGGAGCGAGTTACTCTCGCTCACCAAGGTGAGGTCGACGTCCCTGTCTGCGCCGAACCGTCGCTCGAGGGCCTGCGCGGCGGTCACGCCGGCGAAGCCTCCTCCCAGCACGATGATGCGCGTCCGCACGGCGCGCTCGCCGGCCGTCTCTTGCGATGCAAGCGGAGCGGCAAAGACTCGCTTGCCGAACGTCTGCAAAAGCGCCGCAAGGATAAACGCATAGGCGATCCACCCCACCAACGCGGGAAACGCCGAGCGCAGGCCGTCAGGCATCCAGTGAGCCGCTGAGCCGGCCGCGACCGGCAACCCGATGACGTCGATGCCGAACCACGCCGGAATGGCGAGCGCCGCGGCGGTGGTGGCTGCGTCCAGTATTTGGCCGGGGGCATAGACGAACGTCGTACCGTACAGCGCCCCGAAGAGCGCGCCCAAGATCAGCCCTTCGAGATGGACCGGCCGCGTTGCGGCCAGAGCGATGCCCGCGATCGAGCCTGCCGCGAGGCCGTAGGCAACTCGCGAGAAGATCAGCGGGCGTCCTTCGGCGCGCTCAAACGAACAACTTCGGTGCTCGAGGCCGCGGCACGCGCCGCGATCGTGAACCGCGCAGTCGCGCCCCGACGCGTGTCCGGCGGGATGATCTGAAACTCTGCGCTCCACGTGCCGTTGCGCGGTAGTTCGAACGACACGTGAAACGGTGCGCAGACGGAAGGCGTACAGAACGACGCAACCCAGCCGCGCGGCAACCCGCCCTCCTGCAGCGCGACGG
>DATGHT010000331.1:0-2220 GCA_035307865.1 Candidatus Eremiobacteraceae bacterium
AGGTCTCCGATTTCACCGAACGCGGCTTCGTGCCGGTCATCGATGACCCGCAAGTCACCGACCGCGCAGCGATCCGCCGCCTGATCTTGTGCAGCGGCCGCATCTATTACGATCTGACGGCTCATGCCCAACGCCGGGAAGCCACGGAGCTCGCGATTGCGCGGGTGGAACTGCTCGAACCCTTCCCGTTCGACGACGTGCTGGCGCTGATCGGCTCCTATCCGAACGTGCGCACGGTGACGTGGGTGCAAGAGGAGCCCAAGAACATGGGAGCGCGCGCATTCGTGTCGCGGCGCATCCGGGAGCGCCTCATCCCGCAGGGCATCGCGTTCGACTACGTCGGGCGGCCGGATCGCGCGAGCCCGAGCGAGGGGTATGCGGGCGCGCACGCCGCCGAGCAGGAGCGCATCATCGCGGAAGCGCTGGGCGCGGGAGCGACGCAGCGCAGGTGAGCACCCGGCTGGTGGTGCTGGGCGGCGGACCGGCCGGGGACGTCGCAGCTCTCCGTGCTGCGCAATTGGGCGCGCAGGTCACGCTCGTCGAGCGCGCCGAGCTGGGCGGCACCTGCCTCAACTGGGCTGCATTCCCACCAAATCGTTGTTGGCCGGCGCGGACCTGCTGCGCCGCTTGCGCCACGCGTCGGAATTCGGCATTGAGGTCGCGCCGCCGAAGATCAACTTCGCCCGCATGATGGAGCGCAAGGAAGAGATCGTCGTCAAGCAACGCAACGGCGTGGCCGCCGCCTGCAAGCGCAAACACGTCCAAGTCGTGCGCGGTCAGGGCCGCATCCACGACGGCGCGGTCGTCGTGGACGGCGCGCGCCACGAATTCGACGTGTGCGTTCTCGCTGTCGGCACCGAGCCGGCGGCGCTGCCCGGCATCGACATGGCGCATCCCAACGTGCTGACTTCCAACGGCGTGTTGCGTTTGGACGAGCTGCCGCGCAGCTTGATCGTGCTAGGCGGCGGCGTGATCGGCTGCGAGTATGCGAGTTTCTTCGCCGCGCTCGGCACGAAGGTGACGATCGTCGAGATCTTGCCGCGCATTCTAGGTCCGGTCGATGCGCGCGCGGCCACGTACTTCCAAAAATTCCTCGAACAAGACGGCGTGCAGATCCTCACCGGCCGCAAACTGGAGCGTGTGAGCGACTACGGCAAGGCGGCCATCAGCGTCGTGCTCGACGACGGCACGGCGCTGCAGGCGGACAAACTTTTGATTTCGATCGGCCGTACGCCGCAAACGAGCGGCATCGGATTGGAAGCCGCAGGCGTCGCTGTGAACGACCGCGGTCACATTCAGATAGATGAGTATTTGCAAACCAGCAATCCAAAGTTTTACGCGGTCGGAGATTGCATCGGCGGCTTGCAGCTCGCGCACAAGGG
Organism: Candidatus Eremiobacteraceae bacterium; assembly: GCA_035307865.1. Taxonomy (GTDB): domain Bacteria; phylum Vulcanimicrobiota; class Vulcanimicrobiia; order Eremiobacterales; family Eremiobacteraceae; genus JALYZS01. Next base: position 1,383 of record DATGHT010000331.1, read on the forward strand.
CTCGGCCGAAGGACACCGGGCTGCCGAAAACGCGTTAGGCGAGCGCCTGCCGATGGACTGGCGCGTGATTCCCAGCTGCATCTACACGCATCCGGAAATCGCGATGGTCGGGCTGCACGCGGATGCCGCGAAGCAAGCCGGCTTCGACGTCAAGGCCGGCCAAGCGCGTTTCCTGGGATCCGGCAAGGCGCTGGGCGAGGGCGAACCCGACGGCTACGCGCAGATCGTCAGCGATGCCAAGACCGATCGCATCCTGGGAGCGACGATCATCGGCATCCACGCCGTCGAGATGATACACGAGGTCGCGGTCGCGATGGCGGACGGCCTCACGATGGACGAGCTGGGTTCCGTCGTCCACGCCCATCCCACCGTGAGCGAAATGGTGATGGACGCCGCACAACAGGGCGAGGGCGTCGCCGCCTACTTGTCGTAACCGCCTGCTCGGCCGCTCGGCACCCGTACCCCGGAAGAGGAGTTTTCATGCGCTGGCAACCGGCTCTTGGTCTTCTTTGTCTCGTGCTCACCCTCACGAGCTGCAGCTCGCGGCAGTCGGGCAGCGAGAGCGCGCCTTCTTCCGCCACGCCGGTGCCGCTGGTCGCCTCGCCCCTGCCCGAATCGTCGGCGCGCCGCAACTCCGCGGTCATCGGCAAGAACGCGGTCGATCCCAAAGATCTGGCGCTGCCGCTGTATCCCGGCGCCATCCCGGCGGAGACGGGCGCGTTGCTGATGCACAGCAAGAATGGCGTGTCACGCGTGATGTCGCTCAGCACGAAAGACGATTTCGAAAAAGTCTACCAGTGGTACAAGCAGCGCATGCCCGCGGGCTCCGAACAGGCTC
>DATGHT010000332.1:0-5155 GCA_035307865.1 Candidatus Eremiobacteraceae bacterium
ACTATCCCCGCAGCACGCCGCGAATCGAGGACTTCAAACAGCGATTCATGCAGCCCGCGCCGGAGCGCGAGTCCGCAAACGTCTCGCCATGAACTGGGAAGAGCTCTCCGCGATTTCAACCTTCTTGACGCTCCTCGTCATCGCGGGGACGGCGATCGCCGCCGTGTTGCAGCTGCGGCACATGCGCGCGGGCAATGCGATCACCGGTTTCATCGGAATGATGGACCGCTGGGCCGGTGCGGAAGGCCGGGCGATGCAGCACCACGTCTTTGGTGGCGAGCTCGAGCGACGCCTGGCCGATCCGCAGTATCGCGAGGGTTTGACCCGTGGTTTGGTCGATCGGCAATCGCATCCGGAAGTGGCCTATCTGGACTTTTGGGAGTCGTTGGGCATGTTCATCAAACTGCGGTATTTTCCGGAAGACGCATTTTTCGAATCGGGCGGTCCCATGGCGATCTCGGCATGGGAGAAGCTGAAGCCGGTGATAGCGCTCATTCGCCGCAAACGCGGGCCGCAAGCCTACGACAACTTCGAGTATCTCGTCTCACGCGCACTGCTGTGGGAGGCAAAACACCCCGAGGGCTTTTTCCCGCGCGGGACGCCTCATCTCCACGTGCCGGACGTGTTCGCCGGCGACGAGCACAACAGTCGATGATGGGGATACGGTGGCGGCAATGCAGCCGACTTTAGGAATTCTCGTCGGGGGCGGCCCGGCACCAGGCATCAACGGCGTCATCGCGTCCGCTGCGATTGAAGCGATCAATGAGGGCTGCCGCGTGATCGGCATCTTCGACGGTTACCAGTGGCTGGCGCGCGGTGAGACGACGCACGCCGCTGAGCTTCGCATCGAAGACGTGAGCCGCATCCACTGGCTGGGCGGCTCGATTTTGCGAACCTCGCGGACGAATCCGGCCAAAGACGCCACCGCGCTTGCGAACACCGTCAAAGCGCTCGGCACCTTGGGAATCACGCACCTGCTGTGCATCGGCGGGGACGACACGACGTTCGGCGCCGCGAAGATCGCCGAATCCGCCGGCGGTGCGATTCACGTCGCAACCGTGCCGAAGACGATCGACAACGATCTGCCGCTGCCCGACAACATGCCGACGTTCGGTTTCGAGACGGCGCGCGCGGTCGGCACGAACATCGTGGAAAGCCTCATGGAAGACGCGCGCACGACGACCCGCTGGTATCTCGTCGTCACGATGGGCCGGAAATCCGGAGCGCTGGCGCTCGGCATCTGCAAGGCGGCCGGGGCCACGATCGCCATCATCCCGGAAGAATTCAAACGCAAGCCCGTGCCGCTCGGTCTGGTCATCGATACGCTCATCGGCAGTATGATCAAGCGGCGCGCCGCGGGCCACGATCATGGCGTTGCCATCGTGGCGGAAGGATTGGCCGAGAGCCTCGACGAGCAGGAACTGCAGTCGCGCAAGGATGCGACCCGCGACGCCTACGGCAACATCCGCCTAGGCGAGATAGATCTCGCCGATCTGCTGCGCCAGACGTTGAGCCGCGCGCTCAAAGAACTCGGCCTCGCCATCACGGTCGTGACCAAAGACATCGGCTACGAACTGCGCTGCGCGAAACCGCTTGCATTCGATGTGGAATACACCCGCACGCTCGGCTACGGAGCGGTGCGCTATTTGCTGTCGGGTGGTTCGGGAGCGATGGTGTCGCTGCGGGGCGGCAGCGTCGCCCCGGTGACGCTGCAGGAGCTGATCGACCCGAGCACCGGCCGCATTCGCGTTCGCACGGTCGACACTAAGACCGAAGCCTACGAAGTCGGACGCAGCTACATGATCCGGTTGGAGCCGCACGATTTCGATCCCGGTCGAATCGGCGCGCTTGCCGCCGCCGCTGGCATGGATCCGCAGGCTTTTCGCGCGCGCTTTCAGAGCGTCACGCAAACCAGGTAAGCGCAGTCGCGTCGGAAAGGGTCGTCAACGCTCCCCGACGGCCAGCTGCTGCGCCGCCTCGATCTTTTTGATCAAGCGCACGCGCGTACCGTGGCCGCTCATCTCGTAGCTCACGTCATCCATGAGCGCGCGCATGAGAAAAATTCCCAAACCCCGCACGCCGCGCGATTCAGGATCCATCCGTTCACCCTTGCCCGCGAGCAAGAAGCCCTTGCCCTCGTCCAAGACGTCGACGGTCAGCAGACCGGCGGCACACGTGCACCGCAACGTGAAGAAGCCGCCGTTGACGTGGCCATGCTCGGCGGCATTGTTGCAGGCCTCGCCAACGGCCAGCGCAACGTCCGCGATGTCGTGCTCGCGCAACCCGCAAAGGGCGGTGAAACCCACCACGTCGCGGCGCGCTTGGGTTACTGAGGTATATCTGCTGGCGTATCTATGCTTGAATTGTTTCACGCTCTGTGTAAGCCGTGCCCGTTAGGAGGAAATCAAAACCTTAAAATGGCGTTTTACGCCGTGGCTTTGGTGCCGAGGAAAGTCTGCGTCACGAGATTCGTACCGAAATAGTAGCCGAGCTCGTGATAGTCGCGTATCGCGAGCACGATCGCGTCGGCTGCGGCGCCCGGCGCGAGCGATCCCGCGCGGCCGGCAATGCCCAGCGACCGCGCGGGCTGCACGGTGAGCGCGGCAATCGTCTCCGCTGCGCTCAAGCGCATGTGTCGCCGCCCGAGGTAGGCGATCGTCTGCAAGGAAAAACTCGGGCACGTTCCCGGATTGAAATCGGTCGCCAGCGCCACAGGCACGCCGGCCGCGATAAGATCGCGCGCCGGCGCATAGCGTTCGAGCCCCAAATACTCGACGGTGCCCGGGCACAGCACCGCTACGCAGCCGGCAGCGGCAAGCTGCGCAACGTCGTCCTCATCGATGAAGTTCAAATGGTCTGCCGAAGCGGTGTGCAGCCGAGCCGCCACACCTGCGCCGCCGCTGCGATGCAATTCGTCGGCGTGGATGCGCAGGCGCAAGCCGCGTTGCGCGCAGGCGCGCAAGAAGCGCTCCGCTTGCTGCGGCGTGAAAAAGCCTTGCTCGCAAAACGCGTCCGCAAAACGAGCGACCCCTTGACTTGCGACCTGCGGCAGCATCGTCTCGCACAACTCGTCGACAAAAGCGTCGTAGCTCGTGAATTCCGGCGGGAGCGCGTGGGCGCCGCAAAAGGTCGGCACCACGTGCGGCAAGTCGTCGCGCTCGTCCAACGTCTTGAGCGCTGCGAGCAAGCGTGTCTCGCCGTCGTTCGTCAAACTGTAGCCGCTTTTCACCTCGGCGGTCGTCGTGCCGTGCTCTCGCATGAGGCGCAAGTGCCGTTCGCCGATCTGCTCCAGGTCGTGCTGCGTACAGCGCCGTGTCTGCGCGATGGTATGAGCCATGCCCAGTGCCGGCTTCCGTCCACGCGCCAGGTCTTCAAAATCCGGCACTCGATTGCCGGCGAACAGCGCGTGCGTGTGCGCGTCGACAAAGCCGGGCATGACGAGGGCGCCGGCTGCATCGTACTCGACGAAATCCCCCGCCGCGCTCGCGGAGCGCAACGCGTCCGCGCACTCGGAGTGCCTGCCGGCTGCGACGACCACCCCACCGGAGACGACCAGCGAGCCGGCCTTGACGATTCCCAAGTCGGCTTCGTCGATCGCTGTCGGCGCGGCGGCGCGGCCAGCCAGCGGCTGCATCGTCACCAGAGTCGCGTTTGCGATGAGAAAGGAAGCGGCGCCGGAGCCGGCTACCACGTTATCTGCGCGCGTTCGAGGCCGTCGAGATGCAGGTAATAGGCGGCGCTGTCGGCGATCGCGGCTAGCGGCGCCAAGCCCACGAGCTCGCAGCCGCCCACCGCGACGCCCGCTGCCGCCGCTTCTTCGCGGATCAATTCGGTGATGCGGTAGAGCGGCGCGGCACGGAAGTTCACGACGTTCATCGAGACTTGGACGACGTCGGGCGAGAGCGCAAACCCGAGCGCTTTGACGCCGATGAAACCGCCGCTGCGCTGGCGCACCGCCAGCGCGATGCGCTCGGCGAGTTTGAGATCGGACGTCGCCAAGTTGACGTTGTACGCGATGAGAAAATCGCGCGCGCCCACGGCGACCGCTCCTGCACTCGGATGCAGCTGGGCTTCGCCGACGTCCGGTTGGCGGTCAGGCTCTTTCACTGCGGTGAGCAAACCCTCGAACTGCCCTTTGCGGACTGCGGACAAGTCGCGCCGCTGCGGACGTGTGGCGGCCTGCTCGTAAAAATACGAGGGAACGCGATAGCGCTCCCACATGCCCTGCGCACAGCGGCGCGCGAGCATGACTGCATCCTCCATGCTCGAGTCTTCGAGCGGAATGAATGGAATGACGTCGACGGCTCCCATGCGCGGATGCTCGCCTGCATGCGAACGCAAGTCGATGTGCTCGATCGCCACCGCCGCAACGCGCAGCGCGGCTTCCACGACGCCATCACCCGTGCCGACGAACGTAAACACGGAGCGATTGTGCGACGTGTCGCTTTGGACGTCGACCAGCGTCACGCCCGGCGTCGCGGACACGGCGTTGCCGGCAGCCGTGATAACGTCTTGCCGGCGGCCTTCCGAAATGTTGGGAACGCACTCGAAGATCTTTGCCATGGGCCGCGCATCCCGTTAGCGTCGAGCAGGCTGCGTCCCTTGCAAGGGGTAACGTTGGCGCATGGCCGTGATCGAGTCGCGTATCGACGTCGCGTCGCCGGAATTTGCCGCCAACCGGCAATATTTTCACGAGCTTTTGCGCGAGCTGCAACAGCGCCTCGCGCGCGTGCGCGAAGGCGGCGGTCACGAAGCAATGGCCAAGCACGTCGCTCGCGGCAAGTTGCCGGTGCGCGCCAGAATCGAGCGGCTCGTCGATCCGCAAACGCCCTTCTTGGAGTTCTCCGCGCTGGCGGCGTGGGATATGTACGACGACGAGGCGCCCAGCGCGGGCGTCGTCACGGGGCTGGGGACGGTCTGCGGGCGTGAATGCGTGATCATCGCAAACGATGCCACGGTCAAGGGCGGCACGTACTTTCCCATGACGGTCAAGAAGCATCTGCGCGCGCAAGAGATCGCCGAGCAGAACCACCTGCCGTGCGTGTACCTCGTCGATTCCGGCGGTGCGTTCTTGCCCTTGCAAGATCAGGTGTTCCCCGATCGCGAGCACTTCGGCCGCATTTTTTACAATCAGGCCCGCATGTCGAGCAAGGCG
>DATGHT010000333.1:0-4051 GCA_035307865.1 Candidatus Eremiobacteraceae bacterium
CGGCTTGCTCAACGGAACCTTGATAAGCACGGCGGCATTGCCGCCGTTTATCGTGACCCTGGGTATGTTGGGCATCTTGCGCGGTCTCACGCAGATCTTCGGAAATGGCCAGCAGGTGGGTTACGACGCACCACGCTTCACGGGTTTTGCCGACGGCAATACGCTCGGCATCCCGAACCTCTTTTGGATCTTCGCGCTGGTGTGCGTGCTGGCGGGCATATTTTTGCACTACATGCGCCGTGGACGCTACGTCTACGCAACCGGCAGCAACAAGGAGAGCGCGCGCCGCGCGGGCATCAACGTCAACGCAACGACGCTGACGGTGTACGCCGTCAGCGGATTGCTCGCGGGTGTCGCCGGCATCCTGCTCACCGCTCGCCAGGCGCAAGGCGATCCCAACGCCGGCACGGGCTACGAGCTGGATGCGATCGCCGCGGCGGTGCTGGGCGGCGCCAGCCTGTTTGGAGCACGTGGGTCCATTGTCGGCACCTTTCTCGGCGTTACCCTCGTGCAGATCATGACCAACGGCTTGAATCTGCTCAACTTTGATCCACAAGTCGCGCGCATGCTCGAGGGTGCGCTGCTGATCGTGTTCGTGTATATGGATCACTGGCGTTCGCGCAAGCTGGCGGCGGCGTGATGCTGGCAGCGCAGGCGATCGCCAAGACCCCGGTCATCGAAGCGCATGGTATCAGCAAGCGCTTCGGCAACGTCGTCGCGCTGGAAGCTGTCGACTTCGAGGCATACGCCGGTGAGATCGTTGCCTTGATCGGCGACAACGGCGCGGGCAAGTCGACGCTCATCAAGATCATCTCCGGCGCGCTCACTCCCGACTCGGGAACCCTTGCGATGCACGGTTCTCCCACCAGCTTCACAACGCCGCGCGACGCCCGCGACGCCGGTATCGAAACCGCCTACCAAGACCTCGCCCTTGCCCCCGACCTCGACATCGCCGCCAACCTCTTTCTCGGGCGCGAACTCGTGCGGCCTGGATTGCTCGGTAAACTGGATTTTTACGATCGCCAAGCGATGCGCAAGCGCACCGAAGAGCATCTGCGCGGCTTCGGCATCAAAGTGGACTCAATCGATCAACGAGTGGACACGCTTTCGGGTGGACAGCGTCAGTCGATCGCCGTTGCTCGCACGGTCTTTTGGGGTTCGGCTGCGATTATCATGGACGAGCCGACCGCCGCACTCGGTGTGGCGCAAACGGCTCTCGTACTGGAATTGATGCGCAAGGTCCGCGATGCGGGCACTGCAGTCATTTTTATCAGCCACAACTTGCCTCAAGTATTTGAGGCCGCCGATCGCATCGTTGTCATGCGTCATGGACATCGCGTGGGAACGCTCGATCCCCGTACAGCCAATATGGAACAAGCCGTAAGCCTGATGACGGGCGCAACGGCTTTTGCCCTACCGCCAACTGAAGGGAGTTCGTCGAAATGCTAGCAGGTGTCTCGTCAGCCATCAGAGCGACACTCTTAACGTGCTTGTTGCTGTTGATTCTCATGATTCCCGCTCTCGCGGACACGCCGTCTGCGGGTTCGGAAACCAAGGGAACACTCACCGGCTCGGTGGTGGACCGGGATGGTTCATTGCCGGTCGTGGGCGCTATTCTCGACCTCGTTCAAGGCTCTAAGATCGTCGCCAGCACGAAGACGGATAGCTCAGGCTCCTTCACCTTTCCAGCGGTGCCGGCCGGCGTCTATTTCGTCGCCGTGCGAGCCGCGGGCTACGGCGGGCTCCGGTCCGATGCGCTGCTGGTCACGAGCGGCCAGCAAAGCGTGACGTTGGTCTTGCAGCGCACCTCGACCGCAGGATCGGTTCGCCAGATCGGACGCGTTGTCGTCAGCTCCCACGCAGGCGGCCTGCAAACGACGACGACCATCCAAGCGGTAGCCGATCCAAAAGTTGCACAGCGAACCAACCAGATCCGGATAGCCGAAACGCTCGGAAAACTCCCTGAAGTGAACTTGGTCGGACTCGACTCCGCCGTCGGTGACGACATCAGTGTGGACATACGCGGCCTGAAGCCCAGCGAGACCCAGGTGTTGCTCGACGGCCATCCCATCGGTCCGCTGGGTGTGTATCCCGGTGATATCGGCGGTGGCGTTGGTGGTTTCAATTACCAAGACTCACCGTTGTTTGCGACCGAAAGCACCCTCGTGACGTATGGTTCGGGCGCGACCGGTCTCTATGGCGTCGATGCAGTCGGCGGTTCGGTCGATATGCAGACGCTCAATCCGACAGCGCAGCCGCATGGAGAGTTGCAGTACGGATTCGGGAACTATGGCAAGCAGCTCTTCGGCATGACGGCCACCGGCACGTCAGGAAAAATCGGCTACGTGCTCGTCCACGGTGTCACCGGAACTTACGGCAACTTCCCGGGCGCCTTCATTTCGCAAACGGGTCTCACTGGCACCAATTTTACGACCTTCAACATCGTGAACAACACGTACTTTGTGAGCGCCGACTACAACCTTCGCAACTCGCTTGCGAAACTGCGTTACTCGTTTTCTCCGAGTACGTCGTTAACGCTGACGGGCTACACTGCGACGTCGTGGGACGACAAGACGGGCAACGGCGATAACGATTTCGTCTCGCGCGAGAAAGCATTTTTCAACGCAGCCACCAACCTGAATTGCAACGGCAACACGGGCATCATGGTCACCACCGACACCGGCAGCGCTTGCCTCACGCCTAAGCAATTCGCTGCCGGCGCGAGCGGACCGGCTGGCGGCGGCTCTGGCGCTTTCCAAGCGCTGGGCTACCAGGATTATCACGCTCGATTCCTGACAACCCTCGGCAAGAACCAAATCGTGCTCGACGGTTTCGTCGACAACTTCACCCAAAACCGTCAGCGCTCGGCATCCTATACCAACGGCGGGCCGCAATCGCTCAATGTGCTGACGAACATGTATCGCACCGTGGGCGGCTTGGTCAGCGATGATATAGCGAGCAATAACAACGACCTGGGTTTTGGCCTTTATACGCAGCGGCAATGGTTTACCGGCGACACGATCAGCGGCTCCGCGACCCCGCCGCTGATTCCCAACTCAGCGTTGTACTCGAAGCTGGATAGCTTCTTCGTCCGCGACGCGCTCACGCCGTCAAGACAGCTCTCGTTTTTCTTGAATGCTTGGGAGAAACACTCGCTCGTCGGCGGCTGGTCGTTCGACCCGCGTCTGTCGGTCGTCTACCGCCCCGAGGGAGCGGATGTCATCCGGTTCACGGGCGGTCGAGCATCTGCCGATCCAGCTCCGATCGCCGTGACCCTGACGGGTGCGGGCGGCATCAATCAGGGTAACTGCCAGATCTTTTCCTTAGGGACGGTACCCGCGCCAGGGGTGCAACCCGAAAAGTCTACCGACGTCGAACTCTCCTTGGCACATCGCTGGTTCGAAGATACCATTTCCCAGCTCACAGCCTACGATACAAACGAAAAGAACACGATCTTCGAGGCGCAAGCACCGGCGGCCGGATTCCTCGACGTGCTCAACCAATTCGGGGGCAACGGCTACATCCAAGCAGCCATCAATCACGTCACCTCGGTCTGCCCGAACTTCACGCCCTCGAACCCCGCAACGATCAACAACTTCGTCATCAATTCAAATCTGAACCTGGCAACCTCGCGGGCGCGCGGTTTTGAACTCAGCCAGCGCCTGCGGGTCAATCCGCATCTCTTCTTCGACGGCTACTGGAATACGCAATCAACGACGATCTTCGATGCCCCGGTTTCGCTTTTGATGAACAATCCGAACTTGATTCCCGGATCACAACTTCCGAAGATCCCCTTGCACAAATGGGGCCTGGCGATGAACCTCACTTCGTCGCACGGCGGCGAGCTGTACTTGGATTACACTCAGGTTGACAGCAACAATGAGCTGGCTCGTCCATCCTACGGCAGCGCATCGCTTGCGATCACGCAACAAGTCGCAGAGCACACGTTTGTGAACATGGGTGTTTCCAACTTGTTCAACCAAGTCGTCGACAACTACGGCCGGATCGGTCTGGGCGTCTACGTGCCCGAGAATTCGTTCGGCACCGATAC
>DATGHT010000334.1:0-9190 GCA_035307865.1 Candidatus Eremiobacteraceae bacterium
CGATCTCCGGGCCGGCGCCAAGCGCCGCGCCGAGCACGGCAGCGGTCACATCGAGACCACGCTCGGCGCGGCGCTTGGCGCCGGCCCGGCACGTATCCAGGAGCAGCAGCGCGGCATCGATCCGGCGGGTCATGAATACAAGCAGCTGCTCATGGCGTCAGGCTCCGCTGACGTCGTCATCGCGGTGACCGCGCGCGCGGCGCATCATCCGCTGCAAGCGCGCGCAGTCGCCGACCTGATGATGCTGGGGAAACCCGTCGTCGCGGTCGCGGCGCGCGAACCGTACGACGCCGCGCGGCTGCCCGCGAACATGACCGTCGTGGCAGCTTTCGGGGACGACGATCACGCATTGCAAGCGGCCCTGGAGTTCATCCTTGGGCGCTTTACGGCTCCGGGAAAACTCCCCGTCACGATCGCCGGCGCACCGCTCGACTTGGAACCCACGTCGTGAAACCGCGATCGGCGCCCGCCGGCTCCGCTTTTGCGGCGGCGCGTTCGGCGGTATCGCAGGCCCTCGGCTCGGTTTGCACGTGCGCGGTCCTGCACGTCAGGCTTGATGGCCGGGTCGCTTTTGAAGAAGGGTTTGGAAAGCAGACGCCCCGCGGCCCGAATGCTGCCGGCGATTCGCTCTTCGATTTGGCGTCTATCACCAAGCTCTTCACGGCGACGGCGCTGCTGGCGCTGTTCGACCGGCGGCGCGTGGCGCTGGACGATCCGATCGTGGGCGTGCTGCCTGAGTTCGGAGGACCCGACGTACGCCGCAGCGACGTCACGTTTCGCCATCTGCTCACGCACACGTCGGGCTTGCCGGCGCACGTGAATTTTCGCGATGAGGTGGGCTCGCAGGCCGTCATCGCGCGCGTCTGCGCGACGCCGCTGTCCGCGTCGCCCGGCAGCGCCGTGACGTACAGCGACCTGGGTTTCATGCTGGCGGGCGCCCTGGTCGAACGCCTCGCAGGTGCTTCGTTGGACCGGGCGCTGCGCGAGCTCGTCCTCGAGCCCCTGGGACTGGATGACACGAACTTCCGTCCGGATTCACCAGCGCTTGCGCGCGCCGTGTGCACCGAGCGTGACAAATGGCGCAAGCGGCTGCTGATCGGCGAAGTCCACGACGAGAATGCGTGGGCGATGGGCGGCGTGGCGGGGCACGCCGGATTGTTCGGCACGGCGGCGGACGTTGCAGATCTGGCCGAGATGTATCGCACGAGCGGAACGTTGGAACTGCGCCACGTGCTCATGCGTCCGACGGCCAATGCGGCGACGCGGTTGCAGGCCGCCGTGGGCGAAGAACGTCGCGGGCTCGGGTGGGCGTTGCGCAGCGAGCAATCCAGTTGCGGCGAATTCTTTTCAGCCAATGCATTTGGTCACACCGGCTACACCGGCACGTCGGTCTGGGTCGATCCCGAGCGCGCCCTGACGGTCGTGTTGCTCACCAACCGCGTCTACTGCAGCCGCGATCCCGAACCGATCCGGCAGCTGCGCATCGCCGTGCACGACGCGGTTATCAGCGACACGCGCCAGCTGCTGATACCTGTTGCGTAGACGGCGAACACGAAGATGCTGGTCTTGGGATTGATTTCGGGCACATCGCTGGATGGCATCGACGCTGCGTTGACCGAGGTGCGCGCGGAGGGCAGCCGCTTGCACTGCGACTTGCGTTCCTTTGCGAGCGTTCCGTATTCGCAGCAGCTGCGGGGCGCCTTGTTCGGGTTGCTCGATCCGGCGACCGCGCCGCAGCCGCCGGTAGTCACGTTGCGCGACGTGTGCGCGCTGAACTTCGCGGTGGGTGAGGAATTCGCCGCGGCTGCGCAGCGCATCGCGGCCTCGTCGGTGGAACAGCCGCAACTGATCGCTTCGCACGGCCAAACCGTCTATCACCTCATCCAGGCGGATGGGCGCGAGCCCTTCCTGCGTTCAACGCTGCAGATCGGCGAAGCAGCGGTCATCGCCGAACGAACCGGGGTCACGTGCGTGGCGGACTTTCGCGTGGCCGACGTCGCCGCCGGCGGCGAGGGCGCGCCGCTCGTCTCGTACGCTGACTACGAACTGCTGCGAGAGCCTGCCGAGTCGCGGGTGCTGCTCAACATCGGCGGTATCGCCAACCTTACGGTCATCGAAAAAGGTGCCGCGGCTAAGGACGTCTACGCTTTTGACACCGGCCCCGGCAACATGCTCGTCGATCGCGCGATCCGCATGCTCTTCGATGCCAGGCAGCCGTACGATGAAGGCGGTGCGATCGCGAAACGGGCTCGAGTGGACCGCTCGCTGCTGCAGTGGTTGCGCGAGCACCCGTATTTTTCGCGCGCGGCACCGAAGACGACCGGGCACGAGGATTTCGGAGCAGGGTTCTTCACGACGGCGTGGTTGCGGGGTCGCAGCGCAGACTGCTCGCGTGAGGATTTCGTCGCCACGCTCACCGCGTTGACGGCGCACACGATCGCAGATGCCATACCGCAAAACATTGACCGGATCGTCGTGAGCGGCGGCGGCGCGCATAACGAAGCGCTCATGGACATGCTCGCCGGCCGTTTGCGCGAGCGGTTTGCGAAGCCGCCGGTACTTTCGCTGTCGAGCGAATTTGGTTTGCCCGTCGACGCCAAGGAAGCGATGGTGTTCGCCCTCCTCGGCTATCGGGCGCTGCAGGGGCGGCACAACAGCCTGCCCTCGTGCACGGGCGCGCGGCAGGCTGCAGTGTTGGGCAAGATCGTTCCAGGCGCGAACTACGCGCAGCTCATGCGCTCGACGTGGCAGGAAACAGCACGTGACTGAGCGCCGTTCCGATGGCGGGCGCGTCATCGGCATCGACGCCGGCGGGACCAAAACGCTGGGCGTTTTGATGGATGACCGCCAGGCCGTCATCACGCGCGCGCAATCGGGCGGCAGCAACGTGCGTTCCGTGGGCATCGATGCGGCGGAGCGCAATCTGGGCGAAGTCCTTTCGGCTCTGCTCGCCCAGGGCGGGGTGCGGGTCGTCTGCATCGGCGCGGCGGGCGTCGGACGCGCCGATGACTATCAACAGTTTCTCACCCTCGTGCGCAAGCACGTGCCTGCCGAGACATTTGTGGATCTGCGCAGCGACGCGCAGATCATTTTGCGTGCGGCGACGCCGCAGCGCCCGGCGATGGTCGTCATCGCCGGAACCGGCTCTGTCGTCTACGGCGAAAGCGATCAGGGCAGCGTGCGGGCCGGCGGCTATGGTGCGGTGATCGGCGATCCGGGCAGCGGCTACGCGATCGGCTTGGCAGCGCTGCGCGCGACGGCCGAAGCGGTCGACGAAGGCGTGGCTTCGGAAGACATTCTCAGCCGCTCCGTGCTGTCAGCGTTGCAGGCCGCCAGCGTCGACGACATCATCGGCCGGGTCCATCGCTGGCCGCCCGACGTCGCCTTGATCGCATCGTTTTCCAAGCTCGTCGCTGCGGCGTACGTGGCCGGCGATCCGGGCGCGCGCCGCATCGTCACCCGCGCAGGGGAACAACTCGCACGGCTTTTCCGCATCGTCGAACGCAGGATCCGAACGGAAGCACGGCTTCCCGTGGTGTTGTCCGGAGGCGCCTTCGACGTGATTCCAGAGCTGGCCGGCGCCCTCCAGGAGCAGGCAGCGAGCGCGGGTCCTTGCGACTTTTTCCGCCTTGGCGTCGAGCCGGTTCAAGGCGCAGCGCTGATCGCACTCGACATCCTCGGCCAGCGCGCCGCGCCGCCGCAGTAGCCGTCATCCGAACGGGTCGCTCGTCCGTTAAGCAGACGGGTCTATTTTTTGATGAACCCACCGTCTTTTGAGGAGGACCGAATGAATTTGAAGCGCACAGCCGCAGCGCTCGCGCTGGTCGCCGGCATGCTCGCCGGGACCGCAGCTTTCGCGGACATGAAGGACACAGGCAAGGACACGATGGTGAACGGCCAGCAGCACGGACGCTTCGGCGGCCCGGTCTATGCGGGCCAACCGAACCTCGCCGCCACGGCATCGCTGGTCGCAGCGGGCGGCGGCGCCGCCAACTACTCGACTGCGACCGCGCTCGTGGCGATGGTGGGCAAGGATACCGTGGACGCCGAAGTCACCAAACTCAGCAACCAATACGGCAAAGCCGCGGTCGGGATGTGGCTGAAGACGTTCGACTTCGCGGTCAACGATTCGCTGAAGATCGCGACCAATGCGGGCGTGAAGCTGCCTGCTCCCGCGCTCTCAGGCACGAAGCTCGCGACGGCGCTGGTCGCAGCCGGTCAAGACTCTGACGGCACATTCCAAATCGAGTACCTCTTGGACAAGGCCGTCTCGCACAAGATCCACGTGCAGGTCATGAACGACATCGACAACACGCCCGGCTTCGGCAAGAAGGCGGACCTCGACTACCACCTCATCAGCAATCAGGCGTTCTTCGACGTCGGCACGGCGCTCAAGGTTCCCAACATCAAACTCGCGCCGCTGCATTAAGCTGCATTCCCCACTGCGAGCCTGAGAAGGCTCGAACGAGGGCGACGAGCATGTCGCCCTCGTTTTCTTTCGGCAGCGCCGTAGGTCTAGGGACGCGTTCGCGCCAAACCGCGGACATGGCACGAGCGAAAGCGCGCGGCGCGCGGACGCAAGCTGAACACGCTGCTTCCAGCGCGCTGCCGCTCAGCGAGCAGATCAATCCCTCGACCGGCGATCTCGACTCGCTGCCCACGCACGAGCTGCTGCATCGCATCAACGACGAAGACCGCCGGGTGGCGTGGGCGGTCGAACGGGAAATCGACGTCATCGCAACCGCGGTGGACGCCATTACGGAGCGGCTGCGCGCAGGCGGCCGTCTCCATTATTTTGGCGCCGGCACGAGCGGGCGCATCGCGGCGTTGGACGCGGCGGAGATTCCGCCCACGTTTTCCGAACCGGGCACGGTCGTCGCGCACATCGCGGGCGGCGCACAGGCTCTGGCGCGCGCGGTCGAAGGTGCGGAGGACGACGCCGCTGCGGGGGCTCGTGAGGTGCGCCGGGCGCGCATCGGCAAACGCGATGCAGTGGTCGGCTTGTCGGCAAGCGGGTCGGCGCCGTATGTGCTGGGCGCGGTTCAAGCCGCGCTCAAAGCGCAGGCGCTCACGATCGGGCTGAGCGCCAGCCCGGACACGCCGCTCACCCGCATGGTACACGTGCCCATCGTGCTGCAGACCGGGCCCGAGGTGATCGCGGGCTCGACGCGCATGAAGGCAGGCTCGGCACAAAAAATGGCGCTCACCATGCTAAGCACCGCGGTCATGGTGAAGCTGGGCAAAGTCTACGGCAACCTCATGGTGGACGTGCGCGCGAGCAACCGCAAACTCAAGGCGCGCGCCGAACGGCTGGTGGCACGTTTGAGCGGAGCGCCGGCACGCGACGCAAGGCACGCGCTGGTGAAGAACGGTTACGACGTGAAAGTCGCCGCCGTCATGCTGCGCGCCGGCGTGAAGCGGGATGCCGCCAAGCAGATGCTGCGCCGTGCGCGCGGCGATCTGCGCGCGGTATTCGACTCATTGAAAAAGCGCTCGTAGCACGACCGGTTGCGCGTACTGCGCGATCGCTGCATAGCCCGCGTCGTTCGGATGGAAATTATCCGCGGAGAGATCGCGCGCTGGGTCGATGCGCTTGCCGAGTGCGAAGAGGTCGACAAACGCGGCGCCCACCCCAGCCGCTGCTCGCCGCGCTTCGTCGTCGTCCGTGCGGGCGCGCTCGTGCAGTTCGGCGCGCGACGTGCCCGTGAACAGCGGCGAGCGCGACACATCGGGGACCCCGAAGACGACGATGTGCGCGTTCGGCCAGCGCCGCCTCACCGCATGGAGCAAGGCGGTATACTGGCTTGAGAACCGGGATACGTCGGTGGCGTGGGTGACGTCGTTGCCGCCGGCGCAGATCCAGATGTCGGTCGCCCGCTCGCGCTCGGCGCGCGGCAGCTCAAAATGCAACAGGTCGTCGACGCGGGCGCCGCTCACCGCATAGTTCGTTATTTGCGCGCCGGGGTCGCGCGCCAGCAGCGTGTTGTACAGCGCGAACATGAAACCGCGCGACGGATCCGAGGCGCCGATTCCCAAAGCCAGGCTGTCGCCGAGTGCAACGACCGTATGCCGGGCCGGCGGAACGCGAAACGGCAGAGCGCTCTGCGCATGCCGGCCGCATCCGCCCTGGACGAGACTCAGGCAGAGCGCCGCGCTCGCGGCAACCGTCCTCAGGCGGAAGTTACGCTGCGGAAACAATCCGGCCATCCGCAAGCGTGATCACAAAGTCGCAGCGGCGTGCGTGTTCCGCGTTGTGCGTGACGATGACGATCGTGACCCCGCGCTCTTGGTTGAAGCGGCGCAAGAGTTGCATGATCTGCTCGGCATTGCGTGAGTCGAGCTCGCCCGTCGGCTCGTCGGCTAACACGATGAGCGGGTCGTTCACGAGCGCGCGCGCGATCGCGACGCGTTGCTGTTCGCCACCGCTCAGCTGGCCGGGCAGATGATCCGCGCGCTTGTCCAAGCCCACTTGTAGGATGAGGTGCGCCGCTCGCTCGCGAGCGCGCGCCGCAGGCAAGCCCGCATATTGCGCCGGCAGCGCGACGTTCTCGAGCGCCGTCAACGACGGAATCAAATCGAAACCTTGGAAGACAAAACCGACCGCGCGGCCGCGAAAGGCCGCGAGCTCGCGGCGAGATTTGCGTTGCACCTGCTCGCCGTCGATGCGCAGCTCGCCCGCAGTCGGCGTGTCGAGCGCGCCCAGCAGCGTGAGCAGCGTCGTCTTCCCGGAACCGCTCTGACCTACGATGGCGGCAAACGCGCCGGCCGGCACTGCAAAGGTGACGCCGTCGATCGCGCGCACTTCCAGCGGCGTGCGCGCAGCGTGGACTTTGACGAGGCCGAGCGCTTCGATCATGGGTTGGGCAGCCGGCTCGGCCGGCCCGGCGGCAGCGCTCACAGCCGGCGCAGCGCCTCGGTCGGATTGAGCCGGGCGGCGGTCCAAGCGGACGGCAGTCCCGACACCGCTCCCAAGACGATGGAGAAGGCCAGCGCCCCGAGCGCCAGGCCGGCCGTGATGTCGAAAAGTTGCAGCGTTCCTTGCGCCTGCGCGTGCGCGTTGAGCAGCGCGCACAGCACAAGGCCGGCGGCGATGCCGAAAATACCGCCGCCGGCTCCGACCAGCGCAGACTCGACGATGAACTCGGTGAGAATCGCGCCGTCGCTCGCGCCGATAGCCTTGCGAATGCCGATCTCGCGCGTGCGCTCGCGAACGGCGGTCGTCATCGTGTTGACGATCGAGAGCGAGCCGATGATCAGTGCGATCAGCGCCGCCCCGTACACGATCGAGTCGAAGACCTTGGTCGTCGCCTCCAAACCGGCGCTGACCCGCTTAGGATCGCTGGCGCGCAGGCCGTCGATCAGGTTCACGCGGCCGGCGACGAGCGACGGGTCGGCGTGCGGCCGCAGCACGAGCGCGAAATTGGTGACCAAGTCCGCCGGCTTGGAGCGCGCCGCCAAACTGAACGGCAGGGCTTGCGACAGCATGCGCTGCGCGTCGCTCAACGGCGCGATCACCGCCGAATCAAAAATCGTGAACGATTGCTCGAAGATGCCCGCGATTCGGTACGACGATCCATACAGGGAGATGACGGCGCCCACGCCGTCACCTTGGCTGTTTGCGAAATCGGAACCGACGACGACCGTGCGCGGCAGCTTGCTGATATCGTCCGTGCCCGCGCCGATGGTCAGCATGCTATGCACGTTTTGCGCAGCCGCAGGCGGCAAACCGAAGATCAGGCGCGGCGGGCCAAAGCGCTCGCGTTCGCCCGGACCGAAATCATAAGGTACGACGACTTCCGGAATGACCGCCGCCACGCCGTCGATGCGGCGCAGTTCCGTTTGCAATTGCTGGCGCCGGTTCTGCAGGCGGGCCGCCGCGCTTTGCTGCACGAACGCCAGCACCGCGCCTTGCACGCGTTCGCTGTGCGCTACGATGCGGGAAAGCTGCGTCGAAAGCGCGCCGACCACGACCAGCGCCAACACTCCGATCGCGATACCGAGGATCGTGAGCGCCGAGCGGACAGGCTGGCGCGCCAGGTTGCGCAGGATGGGAACGAACACGGGTTAGGCTTTGGCGTAAAAGGAAGCGGACCTGTGCGCCAGCGCCATGATCGTGAGCATTGGGTTGACGCCCGACGCCAGCGGAAACACCGAGCCGTCAACCACCATCAACCCGCGCATTCCGTGCACGGCGCCGTGTTCGTCCACGACGCCTTTGCGCCGGTCGCGATGCATGCGGCACGTGCCCATTTGGTGCGCGGAATAAATGCCCAGGCGGTTGGGTTGGCTGCCCGCCGCGAAGATGGCAGCACGAAACTCGGCACGTTTGCGAGCAGACGCCGCGGCCCGGTCCAGCGTCAGCGGTACGGCATGCAAGGTCAGCACGCTGCGCGCGCCCGCTGCGAAGGCCGCATCTACCAGACCGTCGAGCGCTGCGAGCATATGCGCACCGTCGTAGGGATGCAGGCGGTAGCGGATGCGCTCGCTCTCAGAGCCGCTCACGAAGCCTTCGCCGCGATCGCGGGTCAGCGCGATCAGCGCCGCCAGATGTCCGGCTTGCCGCAAGAGCGCAGCGTGTTGCCGGCGCCCTTGCCAGGGTAGCGCGAAGGCGCCTTGGCCGGGATGCACCGGCACGGCCTCCAGCCGCGCCCCGTAGTGGTCGTGCAGGTCGGCGAACCGATCCGAATAGGCGGTCTGCATCGGCCCGTGCCAAAGCGCGATCTCTTCGTCGAAGAGACTCGCAAGCGCGGTCGTGGGGTGCAAGCGCAAGTGGCGGCCGGCGTGTTCGCGCGCGAGACCGCTGCGGGCAAGAATGCCCGGGGTGCGCAGCGCGCCTGCGGCGAGCACGACCTGCGGGGCGCGCACGAGCAACGTTCGCGAGATTCCGGTGGTGCTGTCGCGGAACTCCGCCTCGACGCCGCGCGCGCTGCCGCCGTCGTGCAGCACTCGTCGCACGCGGGCGCCCGCGACGAGCGTTGCACCAAAGGCCATCGCGTCGTGCAGGTACGTCGCCGGGGTAGAGCGCTTGCAGCCGTAGACGCAACCCAAGCCGCAGTAGCCGCAGCCCTCGCCGCAGCCGCGGGCATTGCGCTGCAGATATCCCACATGCCAGCCGAGGCGCCGGCAGCCCGCTACCAGCACCGAGTTGTTGGCGTTGTGATGCGCCGCGGTTTCCAAACCCAGACGTTCG
>DATGHT010000335.1:0-3009 GCA_035307865.1 Candidatus Eremiobacteraceae bacterium
ACGTAAGTAGATGAAACGACGCCATCAAGAGCCCAATTTGCGGGTCCTCTACCTGCTGCTCGTCGGTGTGGGCGGCATTCTCGCGCACTTGGCTTCGGAGTTCGGAGCCATGGGTGCAGGCGCGGAACATCTCGTCTTCAGCGCGCGCCACCTCTACTTGGGGCTGGCGGTGCTGGTTGGGATCGGCCTGCTCCTCGCTCAATGCCGAGCTTTTCGGCGCTGCGCCTCGAGTGCACCTGACCTCAAGCGCATGGTACACGCGGGCTTGCAAACCTTACCGTTTAGCGGCAAGGGGATAGCGTTTTACTTGGTCACCGCGGGCGTGCAATTCGGCGTCGGCATGTCGACCGAATTTGGCGAAGGCGCTCCCATTGCCGGTCACGACGTCGCGGCCGGCATCCTCGGATCGCTCTGCGTTGTCATCCTGCTCGCGCTTTTTGCAAGAGCGCTGGCGAGTTCGCTGCCACGCATTGTCGAAGCGCTCAGCCAAATCGTACCAGTCCCCGACCGCACGAGCTCACGCGCGCGGGCCGGGCAAGGAACGCCGCCGATCGCTTGGCGGTTCGTCTGGTTTACCCCGCTCTTCAATCGTCCTCCGCCCTCGCTCCCGTTCGTTACGCAAACTCTGTAACTTGACGACGTTCGCGCAGCGCTTGCGCGGACTCAAGTCCTTTCGGGAGCTTATCATGGATCGAATATGCAGGGCGCTTTGCGCCATCAGTTTCGTGTGCATCGCGTGCGCCGCGACTTGGTTCATCGCCAACGCTGCTGCTGCCACCGCGCTCCGCGGAACGGTAACCGCAAACGGTAAACCGGTAGCGAGCGCGGAGGTGAGTGCCGCCGGCAACAATATCACCGAACGCACTCGAACCGACAGCCGTGGCCGTTTCGATTTCTTGAACGTCATGCCCGGAACGTACGTCGTCACGGTTGTGGCGCAAGAGGGAACGGCGACGACGTCGATTGACCTGCCCGCGTCGGGAGCGGATGTCACGATAGCGCTTGGTCCCAAGCAACTCGGCGTCGTAGCAATAACCGCGGCCGCGCCGCCGCTACGCAAATCCGGCACGGACGTCACGCTCGATCGCGTGCTGCTCACGCGCTCGCCGGCCGCAGGCAGCTTCCCAGAGCTGCTCGTGCAGCTACCCGGTGCGGCCCGCGGCGCAAACGGGGTCGTCCATATCAACGGCGATCACGGCGACATCAACTACGTCGTCGACGGCGTTGCCATTCCCCAGGAGTTGAATCGCAACATCGGCACCGAGTTCAACTCCAACGACGTTTCCTTCATGGACGTCATCGAGGGTGCTTATCCAGCGCAATACGGCGAACGTTTTGCTTCCGTGTTGAACATCAACACGCGCGCGGTGAATGGTGCGTCCGGCCTCTCGGGTGCGCTCGACGGCGGCACCTTCGGCATGCTCGACACAACGCTGGCCTTTGACGGCACGCTTGGCGCAGGCGCACTCGCAGCGGCGGTGCGAAACAGCGCCACGCAGCGCGGGCTCGATCCGCCCAATCTCGATTCGCCGCATAACGACGCAAGCGACGCCAACCAGTTCGTACGCTATACGGTGCCCCACGGCAACGACTACCTCAACGTGACGTTCTCCCATGCATATCAAACCTATCAACTCCCGGTCGACGTGTTGAGCGGCGAGCCCGCCCGGACCGATGACAACGAGACCCAAGACGACCTCTTCGCGGCGCTCGAAGAACGGCGCGCTCTGGGAAGCCGTGGCTCGCTTTCCTACGGGCTGGGCTGGAAACATTCGCACATCGGAGACTTCGGCGATCCGCCCAACGATTGGACCTTCGGAGAGAATCTCAACCTCGCTGCCGGAGGCAGCGCGGCGGACTGCTCGAACGCCCTGAGCTCCGGCAATTTTTCACCGACCACGTGTGCGTATTCGCTCGCCGGCGACCGCACGGCCGTTGATTACAAATTCAATCTCGACGAGACGCGCGCCAGTGGCGATCACACCATCGGCTGGGGCGGCATCTTCGGGATCACGCACGTCTCGAAGCTCTACCAGGTCGCGTTGCAACCGAACAATTTCTTGGCCCCGCTAGTCACGCCCGCGATGCCAAATGCACCCTATGCGGTCGTCGATAACGCGCCCAACAACGGCGACAGCGAAGCGCTCTACCTCCAGGACGCATGGCGCCCGAGCGCCAGCTACGAACTCGACTACGGAGCTCGCGCAGACTCGTTCCAATTGCGATCGGCTGAATTCGAGCGAGGTTTTTCACAAGTCAGCCCGCGGATAAAGTTAACGCGCATCCTCGGGACGCGCTCGAGCGTCTACGCATACTACGGGCGGTTCTTTACACCGTTCTCGTTTGAGAATGTCTCACCGCAC
The DNA here is from genome assembly GCA_035307865.1 of Candidatus Eremiobacteraceae bacterium. Classification (GTDB taxonomy): domain Bacteria; phylum Vulcanimicrobiota; class Vulcanimicrobiia; order Eremiobacterales; family Eremiobacteraceae; genus JALYZS01. Next base: position 2,364 of record DATGHT010000335.1, read on the forward strand.
GCCGCACAAACGCTGAACATGCCGTTACAACGCCAAGTTGCGGCCTTCGACCTGAAACCGCAGCGCGACTCCGACTACGAGTTGGGCGGTCACCTGCCCCTGGGCGGCGCCGATCTGGGCGTGCGGATCATGCAAAAAAACGCGACCGATCTGATCGACGACACGCAGGTCGGCGTGACGCTGCTGCACCAGGACATCAACTATCAGCGCGGCCGCATCGCCACGCAGTCGCTCTACTATCAGCTTCCGCTGCAACGCCATGGCCGTTTTTCCTTCACCCTCAACCATACGTACTCGGTCAACAAAGGCTGCGAAACGCAGTTGCTCGCGCCGTGTTTTGGATCGCCTACGGATTGGACGCCCGCGGATCACGAGCAGCGTTGGGGCTCGACGGTCGGAGAGGTTCTCAACGACCGGCGCGGTGGTTGGCTGTCGATCGCCGGCGAGTATGGCAGCGGCTTATCCTCGGCAGCATGTCCGCCGGGCACGCCGGGCTTTTGCAAATATACGCCGCACACGACGTTCGATATCGAGCGCGGCATCGCGCTCGGCCCGCAAGCGAAACTGACCATGCGCATCCGCAACCTCCTCAACGACAAGTACCGGATCACGTATCTCAACGCGCAAGGCAATCATTGGTACGCGA
>DATGHT010000336.1:0-6826 GCA_035307865.1 Candidatus Eremiobacteraceae bacterium
AACAAACGACAACGGCTCCGAGCAGCGCCATCCCCCAGGCAGCGAAGGCAATGACGCGGCCCAGCTCACTGGAAAATGGACGCATGATCTTTCTCAGCGGCAAAGATGTCGACGGCGCGCAGATCACCGCGTCGTCGCATCCGGCGTTCTCGAGTTGCGCAGCCTGCCACCGTGCGGATGGTTCGGGCGGCAAGCGTCTTTTGGATGGCGCGCTGAGTGCCGATCTGCGGCACGCGGCGCTCGTGACGCACCAACGGCATCCCTATACGCTGCCGCTGCTCGAACGTGCTATTTCCCGCGGCGTCGATAATGAAGGCAAGGCGTTGGATTCGGTCATGCCGCGTTGGAAACTCTCGCAGCGGGACCTGCACGATGTCGCCCAGTATGTCTACCAAAGCTTAAAATAACCTTTGTCGCATCCAGCGCTCGTGCCGTGCATCCGATCGGCCGGCTTCTCCGTATGATGAGTACAACACCAAAGAAAGCTCCCAGGAGAATCTTTAGCATGCGTTTCCGGTTCCTCGTCAGTCTCATGGTATTCATCCTATGTCTCAGCGCGTCGGTAGCCAATGCCGGGCAAGCGCGCAGCGAGCGCATTGTGCTCGCGGGCGGATGCTTCTGGGGAATGGAAGGCGTGTTCGAGTCGCTGAAAGGCGTTTCGAACGTGGTGTCGGGCTATGCGGGCGGAAGCAAAATAACAGCGCACTACGACATCGTCAGTACGGGTTTGACGGGCCACGCGGAGTCTGTCGAAGTGACCTACGATCCGTCGCAGATCTCATTCGAACAGCTGCTACAGGTGTATTTCCTCGTAGCGCACGATCCGACGGAACTCAACCGCCAGGGTCCGGATACGGGCAGTCAATACCGTTCGGTCATCTTCTACACGAGCGCCGCGCAGAAGCAAGCAGCCGCTGCGTTCATTCAGCACTTAAAGGATACGAAGGCGTTTCGCGATCCGATCGTCACCCAAATCGTCCCCTTGCCGGCCTTCTACGCGGCCGAGGAGTACCACCAGCACTTCATGCAGCGCAATCCCGACTATCCGTACATCGTCTACAACGACAAACCAAAAATCGAGCAGCTGCGCCGGCAATTTCCCAATCTGGTGAAGGCGCACTCCTAAGCCGCGGCGCAAGTAGAGCGCCATGATCGACGCCCGCGCTCAGTTCCCGAACGAACAATCGGATGACGGCCGCTTCGTGCGGCAACAAGACGTCTTCCGCACTTGGGTCACTGCGGACGGATCGTCGGGCTATCCGGTCGAGCCCAAACGCTACCACCTGTACGTTTCGCTGGCGTGTCCATGGGCGCATCGCACGATCATCGTGCGCAAGTTGCGCGGCTTGGATGGTGCCGTCTCCCTGTCGGTGGTCGATCCCGTTCGCGACGAGCTGGGCTGGGCATTTCGCGATGGTCCCGGCTACTCGCGCGATCCCATCAACGGCTTCCAATACTTGGCCGAGGCCTATCAAGCGACCGACCCCAACTATAAAGGCCGCATCACCGTGCCGGTGCTTTGGGATACGAAGACCAAGAAGATCGTCAACAATTCAGACGACGACATCATGCGCATGTTCGAGACAGAATTCAACGCGCTCAGCAGCAACGATTTGAACCTGTACCCGCAGCCGCTGCGCGCGGAGATCGACAGCTTGAACGAGCTGATCTACGAGACCGTCAACGACGGCGTGTATCGCGCCGGCTTCGCCACTCGCCAAAAGGCCTATGAAGAAGCCGCCTACCGCGTGTTCGAGACGCTCGATTTGTTGGAAGGCCGCTTGGCACAGCGGCGCTATTTGTTTGGCCCAAGCCCCGTGGAAACGGATTGGCGTTTGTTCGTCACCCTTGTACGCTTTGATGCCGTGTACTTTGGCCACTTCAAGTGCAATCTGCGGCGCATCGCCGACTATTCCAACCTGTTTGGTTACTTACGCGATCTGTACCAATACCGGGGCGTTTCGGAAACCGTCAATTTCGATCACATCAAATGGCACTACTACTACACCCACGACGATATCAACCCGACTCGCATCGTGCCGATCGGCCCGCTGCAAGATCTCAATGCGCCGCACGGGCGCGAAACGCTGCAAGGGCGCGTCTGAACGCTCTCGAATCTGGCGCCTCATGATTGCCGTTCATAAAACGGATTTTCCGGATGCGAAAATCTACGTTCCGGACGTTTTTCACGACCAGCGCGGCTACTTCAAGGAAACGTACTCGACCGACAAATACGCGGCGCTCGGCATGACCGATGTCTGGGTGCAAGACAGCGTCTCACGCTCGAAGCGCAACGTGATCCGGGGCATGCACTACGACTTGCGCATGGCAAAACTCGTGCAAGTGCTGCTGGGCGCGATCTACGACGTGATCGTCGACGTGCGCGAGGGTTCGCCGACGTTCAAGCGCTGGCAGGGCTTCGAATTGAGTGCCGACAACCACCGCCAGCTGTATGTGCCCAGAGGGTTCGCGCACGGGTTCTTGGCATTGAGCGAGGAGGTCGTCGTTCATTATAAGATGACGGCGCTGTACGACCCCAAACATGAAGGCCTGTTGAGCTGGCGCGACCCGCAGGTCGCGATCGCGTGGCCCTTGCAAGGCGAGCCGATCCTCTCGCCTAAGGACGCGGCGGCATGAGCGCAGTCGTCAGCCGCAAGAAGCCCGGTCTCTTCGTCACGCGCTCGATGGCGGCACTGGCCGAGGAAGAACATCAGGCGCACGGGCCCACGCTGCGGCGCGCGCTCGGCCCATGGGCCCTGGTCGCGATCGGTCTGGGCAACATGGTCGGTGCCGGCATCTTTGCGACGATCGGCGACGGCGTTCACAACAAAGCCGGTCCCGCGATCATCGTCTCGTTCATCATCGCAGCCGTCATCAGCGCGTTCGCCGCGCTTTGCTACGCGGAGATCGCCTCGATGGTGCGCGTCGCGGGCAGCGCCTACACCTACACGTATGCGACCGTCGGGGAACTGATCGCCTGGATCATCGGTTGGAATCTCATCTGGGAGTATGGGATGGCGTCCGCTCCCGTGGCCAGCACGTTCTCGTCCAACATCCAGAATTTCTTGCACAGCGTCGGCGTGCAGCTGCCCGTCTGGGCGACCTCGGCGTACGATGCGAGCGCGCACACCTACTTCGATGTCATTGCTTTCCTGGCGGTGCTGGCTTTCTCGATTCTGCTGGCGCTCGGCATCCGCGAGTCGGCGGGCACGAATTCCATCTTCGTCATCTTGAAGATGGGCGTGCTGGTCGCGTTCGTGCTCATCGGATTGCCCTTTGTGAATCATGTCAACTGGCACCCCTTCTCGCCCTTCGGCTGGAAGGCGGGCTTCGGCGACAACGCGGTCGGCATCATCCCCGGTGCCTTTACGGTGTTCTTCGCCTTCGTCGGTTTCGATGCGGTCACGACGGCGGCGGAAGAAGCGAGAGATCCGCAACGCGACGTTCCCAAGGGCGTCCTGGGAGCGCTCGGACTGGGAGCGCTTTTTTATATCATGATCGCCATCGTCCTCACCGGGATGCAGCCGGCATCGCAGGTCAGCCCCGATGCGCCCTTGCCGACAGCGCTGCAGGCGGTGCATCGCGGCGGTTGGGCGTGGCTCACGATCGCCGGCGCCATCATCGGCACGTCGTCGGTCATCCTCACCGGTCTGCTGGGTCAAAGCCGCATATTCTTCGTGATGGCGCGCGATGGTCTGCTGCCCAAGGGTGTTGCCAAAATTCACCCGCGCTTTCGCACGCCCGCGCGCATGACCCTGATCACCGGCATCGTCATCGCGCTGGTCGCGGGACTCGTGAAGCTTGACCGGCTGCTCGATCTCGTCAATTTGGGAACGCTCAGCGCTTTCATCTTCGTCGCGATCGGCGTGCTCATCTTACGCCGCACGCAACCGGATCGGCCGCGCGGCTTTCGGACGCCGCTGGTGCCGTTGGTTCCGTTGCTCGGCATCGGGAGCTCGATTTGGCTCGTCTACTTCGGCTCCCACCCTATCACGCGCTGGATTTTCGCGATTTGGCTCTTGCTCGGGCTCGTGCTGTATTTCGCCTACGGTTATTGGCACAGCGAAGCCCGCGCGGAAGCGTCGCGCGCGCAAACGTAACCCGCGCCGCGAAGCGCGCGAACGACTAGAGCTTGGGAGTTGACTGGGACTCAGCCGGGGGATCGGCCGCCGGATCGGAACCCATGGCATTGTGCTGGCCGGTCACCATCGACGACGCATCCAAGGCGACCAGATAACGCTGGTGGTCGTGCACGCTGCCGCGAATGTGCTTGGACACCGCGTAGTGCAACGTGTCGGTGAGTTCGATATCCATCGAGACGAGCCGGCGGTTGTCACGGTCGTAGTCCGCGTGCACGGTGACGTGCGCAACGCCAGTCGCGTAGCCCAGCGCTTCACCGGTCGAGGTCATCACCGGTTCCTTCATCTTCACGTCACCGTCCGCGATCACCGAGTAGACGTTGACGCCCAAAACGGTACGCTCGCCGACCACGGAAAAGTGCAGCATGGGGCGGCTCAGCATGCCGTACAGTTTCGTGCCCAGCTGCCCAGCCCAACGGTCGCCGATCTGCAAGGCATTGCCCTGATTCATCGCTTGGTCGCCCAAGAACACGACCGGCAACAAGAAAAGACCACCCAGTTTTCCTTTATCACGCAGCACTGCGCCACGGTTATCAACGGTCGTAAAACCTGAGCCAGGCTGCGTATGCGGTGTCGCGCCGTCGACGGTCGCGGTGACCGAACCAGAGCGCTCCAGGGACACGAGGCTTGCGCTCAACGCGGTGATGGCGATGCTCTCGTGGCCCTTAACGCTGGTCGGTGCTAAAACCTGATTGAGCCGACGGCCGAAGGCGTCTTGACCCATGATGCTCTGCGACATCTCGCCATGCAGGCTATAATCAAAGGTTTCACCGATGTGATGGGATTGCGGAGCGAGAGCCGTTGCCGCAGGCTGCGTCGCGGCGGTAGCGGAGAGCGCGGCGGGTGCCAAGACGATGCCGGCCGCAACAATCGCTAGTAGTACCATAGCTGTACGTGACTCCCGGAAAAATCAATGAGCATCGGAGCAGACAACGCAAAATCGGGTCGCATTCATAGCGCCCCGCAAGCGCTTAGCGATGCGGGCTACGCTCCCCTCGTCAGCTCGATCTTCGGGACATTACGACGTGTTTCGGTCTGCGATGATCGTCGCAACCAAGTCGCTCCGAGAAAGTCATCGTAACGGCGCTGCATGGTGGCGGCAGTGCCATTGGTCACGTTTGCAGCGCTGTGCCGCGAATCTGTGGCGCCCACCGCATTCGTGCGCTTAAGACGCCACATCGTGTCGTTCGCGGAAGCGCCGCCGCAAAAAGCCTAAATGACGGTCTTGCCTCCGGCGCGTTCCGCTGCTTTCCCCATCTGCACCATGACGATGACTGCGATGATGGTGATGATCACGGCGTAGATGAACTCTGGGATGATGCCCTTGCCTGCGGGCAACCATTGATGGATCAAGTCAGTGATCGCAACGTTCCATGCCAACGCGGCGATGACGCCGAAAGCGGCGCTGAACAATGCAATCATGGTGGCAAGATAACTGGCACGATCGCCCATGTGCAGATGCTCCTCACGCAATATTCCATTGCGGCTTCAGTGCTAAATGCGGCCTGCTTCCAACGCGGCCAGACGGTCCCTGCAAGGTTTTGCAGTTGTGCCCGCTAAGTCTGGCCACCGCACTCAACCAGAAAGGATGCATCATGATCCAGCGTAATCCGAGCGCGTTGCTGGCAGCGGCGTGCGTGGTGGCATTTGGCATCACGATCGCCGGGTGCGGCAACAAGAATTCCACGGCGCCTGTGAACACCGGTACGGTCGCGCCGGTCGCGTCGCCCATGACCGAGACGCAAAAAGAAGTCAACGCACTGCCGCTTTCACAAATGGCGGCGGTACCCAGGTCGCTGCACTGCAGCGGTGCCGTTGTTTGGGCCAACAGCGCGCGCAAGAGCTATCATCTGGAAGGCGATCCATACTACGGACGGACGCGCCACGGCGAGTATATGTGTGAAGATGCGGCGATCGCCGCAGGGTATCACAAGGCAGGCGCGCGCCATCATCGCGGCCCGAAGTCCAACATGATGGAAGGGACGCCAGAACCCGCCGCGACGTAGACTGACGTTCGGCCGCCGCAGTTTACCGGCGGCGCGGAGCCGTCAGTGCTCTTCGACGAGACGAACGGCATAGGCGGGCGTTCCGCAGACGCCCGCGCCCAGCCGGTCGAAATCACCCTTGACGATCACCGTGTCGCCGCTGGGTAGCGGTTGCGTAAGACTCGCGGCGTCGATGAGCGGCAGTCGCCCGCCCCACGGAGCGCGGCGCGTGTGATCGAACACGATGTACGTGCAGGCGATGCTGTGCTCGAGCCGCCCCGCGATCCACGAGAAATCGGGTGCGTGGCCGAACGCGGGATAGTCTCCAGTTGCGACGGGCAGCGGCGAAGGCGTCGCCAGCGCGGCGAGCCGCGCTCCACCGTGCGCGCAAGCGGCGAGCTGGATCGTCACAACGCAGGCCGCGAGCACCGCGGCCAGCGGGCTATTTGGCCGCAGCTGACAAGAACGGCTGCGTTGCGTAGAAGACCTGCGGCAAGATTCCGAACAACAGCGTTCCCACCGCGCCTGCCCCAATCGCGATCCAGGATGCGAGCGAGTTGCCCGGCGCTTGCGGCGCCTCGCCTTCAACGTATGCATACATCATCCACACGATTTTCCCGTAGGCATAGAACGAGATGAGCGTGCCCACCACGAGCGCCACTGCTAGGGTGATTCCCCAAACGCCCGCGGACAACGCCTGCT
>DATGHT010000337.1:0-2227 GCA_035307865.1 Candidatus Eremiobacteraceae bacterium
GCAGCCGCTGCAGCAGTTGCGCGAAAGCCGCGCGCGGCGGGCGTACCGCGGCGCCATTCAACGCGTTCACGGCGACGCCGCTGCGCTCGCGGACTTCACGGCAACGCAACGGCGCGGATCAGCGCTTGCGCCAGTTCCGCCCCCGCGCGCGCGCCACCGGCCAAGCGGTGACCAGCGACCGCAGGAAACACCGCCTGCACGTCTTCGGGCACGACCATCGCGCGGCCCGCCAGAAGCGCCCAGGCGCGCGATGCGGCGAGCAGCATCAGTCCGGCGCGCGGGCTCAAGCCGCGGCGTGCGCCCGCGTCGCCGCGTCCGCCCGCCGCATGTCCCGGCAGATGACCGCGCGACGCGGCGAGCAGCGCCTGAACGTAATCGAGCAGCGCGGGCGCGACGTGGATCGCGGTGGCTTCGCGTTGCCATTCGGCGAGCGTGGCCGCGTCGGCCTGCGGCACCACGTCGGCGAGCCGCGCGCGCCGATCGCCACCGGCAAGCAACTCGCGCTCGGACAGCGCGTCCGGATAGCCAAGCTCGATCGCGAGCAGGAAGCGGTCGAGCTGCGATTCGGGGAGCGGGTAGGCGCCGATCTGCTCGACCGGATTCTGCGTGGCGATCACGAAGAACGGCTCGGGCAGCACGCGCGTCTCGCCGTCGATCGACACCTGCCGCTCCTCCATCGCCTCGAGCAGCGCACTCTGCGTCTTCGGCGGCGCACGATTGATCTCGTCGGCCAGCACGACGGAATGGAAGATCGGTCCCGCATGGAACCGGAAGCCCTGCGCGCGCTCGTCGTAGATCGACACGCCCAGCACGTCAGCGGGCAGAAGGTCGCTCGTGAACTGGATGCGCGCGTATTTGAGTCCGAGCGTCGTCGCGAGCGCCTGGGCAAGCGTCGATTTGCCGACGCCGGGAATGTCCTCGATCAGCAAGTGTCCGCGCGCAAGGAGGCAGGCGAGCGCGACCTTGAGCGGCGCTTCCTTGCCGACGACGATCTCCGCGAGCTGTTGCAGCACGACGGCGAGCCGATGCGCGGTGGGGATATTCTGCGTGGCGGAGCGGACGGTCATTGGACGAGCTCGCAATCAGGAACGGGAGACGAGAAGGTGGCGCACTGTAGCGTGCATGCCGAGGCTCGTCACGCACACCCGGCGGCGCTAGACTTCCGGCTGGCGGTCCGGTTCCACGCCGGCCCTCGTTCGCGATGACTGCCGGAAAGTGCGGTCGAACCTGCGCGCAGTCCAACCCTGACCAGACCGAACCGACGTGACATCGACCGCTTTCATCACGCACCCGTCGTGTCTCCAGCACGAAATGGGCCCGGACCACCCGGAATGTCCCGATCGCCTCGTCGCGATCGACGACGAGCTGACTGCGTCGGGGCTCGAATCGCACCTTGCCCGCCACGAGGCACCCGCCGCGACCGTGGAGCAAATCGCCCGCGTCCATGATCGGCGCTACGTCGAAGCGATCGAGGCGGCTTCGCCTGCGAGCGGATTGCGCTACCTCGATCCCGATACCGCGCTCAATCCACATTCGGTGGACGCGGCGCTGCATGCTGCCGGTGCCGTGGTCCATGCGGTCGACCTCGTGTGCGCGGGCGAATACCAAAACGCGTTTTGCGCGGTGCGCCCGCCGGGGCACCATGCGGAAAGCCGCCGCGCCATGGGCTTTTGCGTGTTCAACAGCGTCGCCGTCGGCGCCGCGCACGCGCTCGCAGTGCACGGTCTTTCACGCGTCGCGATCGCGGATTTCGACGTCCATCACGGCAACGGTACCGAGGAGATGTTTTCGGACGAGCCGCGCGTGCTGATGGTATCGACGTTCCAGTATCCGCTCTATCCGAACTCCGGCGTCGACGACCCGGCGCCCAACATGGTCAATATTCCGCTCGCTGCGGGCACCGGCAGCGTCGCGTTCCGCGCTGCAGTGCGCAAGCACTGGCTGCCCGCGCTCGCGGCCCACGAGCCCGAGCTGATCCTGATTTCGGCGGGATTCGACGCGCACCGGGACGACCCGCTCGCCGGTCTGGCGTTCACCGAGGATGACTACGCGTGGGTGACGCGCGAGCTGATGGCGGTAGCGCAACGGCATGCGAGCGGCCGCATCGTTTCATCGCTGGAAGGCGGCTACGCGCGGGCAGCGCTCGGGCGCAGTGTCGCGGCGCACGTGCGCGAGCTGGCCGGCGCCTGAGGAGCATCGCCGAAGTGCAGCGCCGCGATTTTCTCGG
>DATGHT010000338.1:0-6802 GCA_035307865.1 Candidatus Eremiobacteraceae bacterium
GACGGCGGGCCAATTAGCTGCGGAGAATCAGATGCCGAACACGCCCGGAGGCGCCCCCACCTTGCCCCCTTCCAAAATGATCGATGCCCGTGATGGAACGACCTCGGACCGCGCTTTCATCTTACATGCAAGCGACGAGGACGAAGGGACGCGCTTCGAGCAGTTTTTTGTCAAAACGCTGCCGGGCTGCGGCCAAATCTGGTCGATCGATCAGCATGCGCGGGTCTTGGAGCGCAAGCGGCATTTTGAAAAGATGGAGCTCGCCTGCGGCGAGACCGGCACCACGCGGCTCGTATTCTTCGACATCACGTCCTTCATCGGCAAGGTCGTGCCACCGACGGAGATTCCTTGAATTAACGACACTCCAGCAGCGAACGAAGCGTCACCCCGGCGCGGTGCCATGCAGATCGCGATCGATGGACCCGTCGCATCGGGCAAGAGCACGGTGGCTCGCAAACTCAGCGGCCGCCTCGGTTTTCTTTTTCTCGACACCGGCGCGCTCTATCGTGCGGTCGCCTACCTGGCGCTGCGCAAGGGTACATCCGCCGACGAGGCGGCAACCGAGGCGCTCATCACGCCGCGCTCCCCCGAAGTCGTCGTCGATCCAAACGATGCGCTCAACGCGCGCATTCTGGTCGATGGCAAAGTCTTGCGCGAGGAGCTTTTTGCGCCTGAGGTTTCGCTCACGGTGTCACGCGTCGCCGCGATGCCGGCGGTGCGCCGCAAATTGCTAAGCGCCCAGCGCGCTTTTGCGGACGAGCGCAACATCGTCATGGCCGGCCGCGACATCGGCACGGTCGTGCTGCCGCGCGCTAGCCCCAAATTCTTTTTGACCGCTTCCCTCGACACGCGCGTAGACCGGCGCTTGCGACAGCTTGCGGCGCGTGGCATCCAGATCGAGCGCGACACCTTGAGAACCGAAATCCAAAATCGCGATCGGCGCGACAGCAGCCGCGCCGTCTCGCCGCTCGTGCGCGCCGCCGACGCGACGGAGATCGACACCTCCGACATGTCGGTCGAAGAAGTTGTGGCTGTGCTGGCGGACGCGGTGCGCGCGCGTGCGAAGCCGTGACGCTGTACGAGTTCGTCAAAGTCGTGTTGCGGCCGACGACGCGCACGCTGTTCAAAGCGCGGGTGCGCGGTGCGGAAAAAGTGCCGGCGAGCGGCCCGCTCGTCGTCGCCGCAAATCATATGTCGTATCTCGATCCGCCCATCTTGGGAACGTGGTTCCCGCGCACGATCAGTTTCATGGCGAAGCAAGAACTGTTCGAGCTTCCCATTTTGGGGCCGCTCATCAAGCGGGTGCACGCGTTTCCGGTCAATCGCGAAGCAGGCGACGTCGGCGCGATCCGGCGCGCACTGCACATCTTGAAGCAGGGGGGCGTGGTGGGCGTGTTTCCCGAGGGCACGCGCAATCTCCAAGGTGACGCGCAGGCGCGAGGCGGGGCGGTGCTGCTGGCTGCGACCGCGCACTGTCCGCTGGTGCCGGTGGCGCTGGTGGGAACGAACCTCGCGGTGAAGCGGTTACGTGCGAGCAATGTCGAAGTACGCATCGGCGAACCGCTCGTGTTCCAGGGAAGCGAAAGAAAACCAACGAAAACCGAACTTGCACAATGGACAGAAAAGGTCGCAACGGTAATTCAGGAGTTGAAGAACGCGCCGGCGCAGCCGTGACGACGATGCGCATCCAAAAAGCGCGCACGCAGGGCTTTTGTTTCGGCGTCGAATTGACGTATAAAAAAGCGTTGGCGGAAACAGCCGAGCGCTCCGACGTGTACACGATGGGCAACATCGTGCACAACCCGCTCATCGTCAAAGAGCTCGACGACAAAGGCCTCAAAAACGTCGAGAGCTTGGAAGACATCTCCGAAGGCACGCTGTTCGTCCGCGCCCATGGCCTGCCACCGCAGACGATCGAGAAAGCGGAAAGCAAAGGCCTGCGCGTCGTTGATGCCACCTGCCCGATGGTGACCCGCACGCAACGGCTGGCGAAGAAGCTCAGCGATGAAGGCCGCACGGTCGTCATCCTGGGCGATCCCAATCATCCCGAAGTCAAAGGCATCGCGGGTCACGCTCCCGGCTCCATCGTCATGAACGAGTGGCCCGAGGACGAGACGGAAATCCGGCGCGCACGGCGCATCGCGGTCGTTTCGCAAAGCACGCTCAACGGCGACAAGTTTCGCGAGCTCGTCGGCAAGATCGCTGCGATGAACTACGAGGTGCGCGTGTACAACACGATTTGTTCCGACACGCAGGGCCGGCAAAAATCCGCACGCGAACTCGCGGGTATGGTCGACACGATGATCGTCATCGGTGGGACGCGCTCCGCCAACACGCGGCACCTGGCGGAAATCGCAGAAGCCGAGGGCGCGACGGCCCACCTGATCGAGAACCCCGACGATCTCAAACGCGAGTGGTTCTCAGGGCGAGAATACGTCGGCATCGCGACCGGCGCGTCGACGCCTGGTTTCTTGGCCGACGAAGTGATCGACAAACTCGTGGAGTGGTTTCCCCAAGCCGAAGCAGTCTGGGCATAACGCCGGTGCGAACGGAAGGCGCCAGCGCGACGGATGTGTTGGCGTCCTTCGAGGCGTACCTGCAAGGTTTTCTTGCGCAATGCGGAGCGCAAGACCCCGTCGCGCACCAGCTCGCGTATCACTTCGGTTTGACCGAGATGCCCGAGCGGCGCCGCCGCGGCAAACGTTTGCGGCCGCGGGTCACGATGGCGGCGGCCGCGTCCTTCCGCGTTCAGCCCGAGCTGACGCTTCCCGCCTGCGCGGCGATCGAGCTGCTGCACAATTACTCGCTCATCCACGACGACATCGAAGACGCGGACAAGCTGCGCCACGGGCGAGAGACGCTCTGGGCGGCGTTTGGGCTTGCGCACGGCATCAACGCCGGCGATGCAGTCGGCGCCCTCGCGCAACTCGCGCTGGACCCGTTGCGCGCGACGCTTGGAGCGGACGTCGCGCTGCAGATGAGTCTCGACTTGGCGCGCGCGAATCTCGAAATGTGCCAAGGCCAGGCGCTCGACCTCGCGCTCGAGGGCGGTTCGCCCGCGGGCATCGCGACCTATCTGGAAATGATCGGCATGAAGACCGCTGCGCTCTTTGGTTGCGCTGCCGCGCTGGGCGCGCGCTGTGCGCTCGCGAGTGAGGCTGAAGTCGAACGCTGCCGCGGCATCGGACACTCCTTCGGATTGGGCTTTCAAATCGCGGACGATATCTCGGGCATCTGGGGCGCGCCGGCGGTCACCGGGAAAGCCGCAGCCGGCGATCTCGCGCGCGGCAAGAAGACTTTCCCGGTGCTCTGGGCGATCGAGAATGATCCCGGCGTGACCGGACGTGCGCTCGCTGCGGCGCATGCGCCAAAAGAGGCGCTTTCGAGTTCTGCCATCGCCGCATTGCGGGAGGCTTTGGAGTCGTGCGGAGCATACGCGGCAGCGCGCGCCGCTGCCGATAACTACTTTGAAACCGCCTTGGAAAAGGCGCGTGGGCTTGCGCCGCTGAGCGATGCCCTTTTCCAGTTACGAACGTATACGTAGCCGCCATTGAGAGGGCCATGCAGTCCCCCAACGAGAACCGATTTTAGCTGTGGCGAAACCAAACGTTCGCGAAAAACCGGATAGAGAGCCGGCAGTTCGCGCTGCAGCCGCCGGCGCGGCTGCGCCCAACGGCGGCGCGGCGCACGCCCTGACAGCGCCATTGCGCAAGCAAGAAGTGCAAGCGATCGCAGGCATCTTGCTGGCGGGCCTCCTCATTCGGCTTGTCTGTTTGCCCGCAACCGGCCACGAAACCGACATCGGAACGTTCGAGTCGTGGACGCTGAGCCTCATCAAGTACGGCATCCGCGGATTCTATGCGCACGCCGGCTTCGTCGACTATCCGCCGGGTTATATCTTCATCCTTGGAATCTCCGGCTGGATCTATCATTTCTTCGCGGGCATGAACCTGCCGTTCGACCTGCTCAAGTTCTGCGTGAAAGCGCCCGCGGTCGTCGCCGACCTCGGTCTTTCGTATTTGAGCTTCCTCATCGTGCGCCGCACCTGGTCTGCCTCTGCCGGCTTGTGGGCAGCAGCGATCGTTGCGTTCAACCCGGCGGTGTGGTTCTTGTCGGCCTACTGGGGGCAAGGCGACTCCGTCACCGCCGTGTTCCTCGTTTGGGCCGTCTACTTCATGATCACCGAGCGCTTCGAGTTGGGCTGGCTCATGTTCGCCTTCGCGGTGCTCATCAAGCCGCAGCCCATCGTCGTCGCGCCGCTGCTCTTGGTGTGGCAGCTGCGCAGCAGCCGCGCGTGGTGGCGGCTGGCGCTGATTCCCGTCATCGGTTTCGCGGTCGCGTACCTGGGCTCGGTGTTCTTCGGACCGACCAGCAGTCCGGTCGCGCTGATGTCATGGCTTTACGACCGCTACCACACCGGCACGGCATTGTATCCTTACAACTCGTGCAACGCATTCAATCTGTATTCCACCCGGCTTGATTTCTGGCAGCCCGACGCCAAACTGATCCCCAATCTCCCCGGCTTCGCGGGCTGGCCGCAGTGGGCGTGGGGCGTTGCCATCGTTGCGGCGCTCGTGCTAGCGGTGACGCTGCGCGAATGGCGGACGACCGGCCCCGATTACACACGCCAGGAACGCGAAAGCAGTTTCTATTTGGCGCTCTTCGTGGCGCTGCTCGGTTTCTTCATGTTCGCAACGCGCATGCACGAACGCTATCTTTTCTCCGCGCTTGCGATCGGACCGCTGATCTGGAACATCGGGCCGCTCAGCCGCTTCGTCTACGTCGTCCTGTCGGGAACGTTCCTCGTCAACCTGTGGTACGCGCTGCAGTACTTGTACAATCCCCAAGCCGATCTCTATCCGATGATCGTGCACCCGCTGTCGCTGCTCAACGTGTTGTGCTTGTTCCTGATCGCAGGTGCGTACCTCGTCCCCGAAATGGGCGAGAGCTTGGATCGGTCGGTGACGTGGATCGGCGCGAAAATCAAAGGCGCCGGCATGGTGCTGCGTCCAGCGCCGCTGGCGCGCGAAGGCTTGATCGGGTTGACGCGCGTTGACGTCCTGATCATCGCCGGCTTAATGGCCGTGACCGCGATATTGCTCTTCACCAACATCGGCACCCCGCGGGAGCGCATTTTCGATGAGATCTACTACGCGCGCTCGGCCCAAGAATACATCCATCACCAACCGCAGTTCGAATGGACGCATCCGCCGCTCACCAAGCTGCTGCTGACGATCGGAGCGCTGCTCTACAAGGTCGACCCCATCGGCGCGCGTCTCATGAGCGCGCTCTTCGGCACGCTGACCGTGCCCTTGCTCTATGCGTTTGCAAAGCGGCTGTTCGCGTCGAGCGCGGCGGCTGCGATCGCGGTCTTCCTGTTGCTAACGAGCGGCTACTTCTACGTGCAGGCGCGTATCGCGACGCCGGAGATCTTCGTCGCGTTTTTCGCGCTCGCGACGATCTACTGCATGTATCGCTTCTGGCTGGCGGGCCAGTGCGTCAAGACGAAAGGCGCGCTTATCTATCCTGACGGCACGCGCATCAAAGACGGCGCCGTGCTCTTCCCGTTCGGCGAGCGCATGCCGCTGAAGAATGCCACGCTGACCTGGGGTGAAGAACGTACTGCCTGGAGCCAGAGCGGCGTTACGATTCAGGAACCGAACAGCACTATCAACTGGCGCAACGACGGCACGATGAGCGGAACCATCGGCGCCAAGCCGGTGCGCGACTCGCAGCCCTGGGCGTTCTGGCTGGTCATGACTTCGCTTGCGGTGGCTTGCGTCATCGCGAGCAAGTGGAACGGATTGTTCGATCTCATGGGCATTTGGCTTGTGGCATTGGCGGTCACGTTGCAACGCCGTCTGCCCTGGACGCCCGAGACGGGCAGCGCCGCAGACAGGCCCAACCCTCAGCCCAAGCGCTTCATCTGGGGAAACGCGTACGGTTTTCGCCTGCCGATTTTCGTGTGCGTGGCGATCGCCTGCATCGTGACCGTCTACTTGTTGACCTACATACCGTTCTTCCAAATCGGAAACTCGATCTTGGGCCTGCACAACAAATTCGGCGACTTGCTCGCCTTGCAGAGCCAGATGTGGCACTATCACCACGACCTCAAAGCGACCCACCCCTACAGTTCGGCCTGGTGGACCTGGCCCTTCGAGCTGCGCCCGGTCTCGTATTACTATCACGTCTTCTCGGGGACGCAAGCGCCGAATCAGATCGTCGCGGAAGTGATCGCGCTGCCCAACCCGATCGTGTGGCTGGTGGGCGTCATCACGGTCCCGGTTGCGGGCCTGCTCGCCTGGCGCGAGCGTCATAAGGGCATGCTGCTGGTAGTGGCGGCGTATCTCTTCCAATGGCTGCCTTGGATCACGTCGACGCGCATCGACTTCCAGTACAACTTCTATCCCGATTGCGCGCTGATCTGCCTGTGTTCGACGTACTCGCTCGTCAAACTCTGGCAAGCCGCCGCGTCCCTGCGCATGCCGTTGCTCGTGAAGACGGCGGTCGCCGGCTATCTTGCGGCCTGTCTCATCTCGTTTATTTTCTTCCTGCCCATTTTGGACGGTCAGAAGATCACCTGGACGCAATGGGATGCCCGCATTTGGTACAAGGACGGAGTGCCGCATCCGTACGGGTGGATATAGGAATTGCAAGACACGTCGCGCGTCGCTTCGTTGGCGGTGTTCTTCCCCGCGTACAACGAGCAAGACATCATTGCCAAGACCGTCGAGGGTGCGGGCAAAGCCATTTCGCAGCTGGCTGACGACTACGAGATCATCGTCGTCGACGACGGCAGCGC
>DATGHT010000339.1:0-6087 GCA_035307865.1 Candidatus Eremiobacteraceae bacterium
CATATCTGGTCGGTCAACGTGACGCCTGCATTGTGGTCTGCGACGTTTGTCAGCGCAGCCATCGCGTTCGGCGCGCAAGCGATCGTCCGCGACGTGCTCACGGGCGTCTTCTACCTTTTTGAAGACACCTATGACGTCGGCGACGGCGTCGAGTTCACCACCACCAACGGCACGGTCACCGGTGTCGTGGACGCCATCGGCCTGCGGCAAACGCGCCTCATCGATCAGCAAGGGCGAGCCGTCTCCATTCCCAACGGCAGCATCGTATACGTCACGAACGCCACCCGCCTCCCCTCGCGCGCGAGCATAAAAATCATCTTGCCGCTGCGCGCCAACGTGCAAGAATTGCGCCGGCGCATTGCCGATATCGCAGCACGAAGCGCTGCGGAGGTTGCGGTCGATCCGGGCAGCATCGCGGTGAGATTGGACGATGCCACCGCAGACACGGTGAGTTTCAGCGTCGATTTCGAAGCGGGCAGGTTGCACGCGCGCAGCGCTGAGGCCACGATGCGCGAGCGTCTGGTGACGGCTTTGCAGGCAGACGGCTCGCTGCCAGGCGCGACGCCTCCGTCGCAAAGCGGAGCGCTCTAGGAGTGTCGCTGGCCTGCGGCATCGTCGGTTTGCCGAACGTCGGCAAGTCGACGCTCTTCAACGCGATAACCCGCAGCAGCGTCGTCGCCTCAAACTATCCCTTCTCCACCATCGATCCCAACGTCGGCGTGGTCGCGGTGCCCGATCCGCGTCTCGCGGTTCTGGCGGAGATTTTTGCCAGCCGCAAAATCGTGCCGGCGACGACGACCTTTGTCGACATCGCGGGATTGGTTCGCGGCGCGGCGCAGGGTGAAGGCCTCGGCAACGCGTTTCTGTCGCACATTCGCGAAGTGGACGCCATAGCGATGGTGGTGCGTTGCTTCGAAGACCGCAACGTCGTCCATGTCGAAGGCGCACCCGACCCGCTGCGCGACGTCGACATCCTGACCACGGAGTTAGCGCTCGCAGATCTGACGACCCTGGAGCGGCGTCTGGAGAAATCACGAAACCGGGCAAAGGCGGAGCCGAAAATCTTGGAAGAAGTTATGGCGCTGGAGCGTTTGGGTGAGTCGCTGAATCAAGGAAAGCCCGCGCGCATCTTTGCAGCCGCTTCGGTCGAACTGTCCCTTGCAAAGGAACTGTCACTTCTCACCGCAAAGCCGCTGCTCTACGTCGCGAACGTCGACGAATCCAAGAGTGAAGCGTCGCATCGTCACATCCGCGCGCTGCAAGACCGCGCCAAAAACGAGGGCTCCGAAGTCGTCGTCTTGTGCGCCAAACTCGAGGCCGAGCTCGCCGCACTGCCACCCGATGAGGCTGCCGCGTTTGCACACGAACTGGGCATTGTGTCGAGCGGTTTGGATCAGCTCATCATCGCCGGCTACCGCTTGCTGCGGCTCATGACGTTCTTGACTGCCGGAGAAAAAGAAACGCGTGCCTGGACGATCACGCAAGGTACGAAAGCGCCGCAGGCCGCCGGCAAGATTCACAGCGACATCGAGCGCGGGTTCATCCGCGCCGAGATCGCATCGTACGACGATTTGGCCCGCCTGCGCGGCCTCACCGCGGTCAAGGACGCCGGCTTGCTGCGCATTGAAGGCCGGGATTATGTGATGCAGGAAGGCGACGTCGTCAATTTCCGGTTCAATGTCTGACATAAGGAAGACGGCAATGTCAAGTGGCTCTGGGAAGAATCCCGGCGGCACCGCGTCGGCGAGAATGCGCACCGCGCACGATGCATCGGTGTTCGGAGAAGCGATCGACTATTTCAACGAAGCGGCGGCCAACCTCGATCTCAATCCCAATATCAAACAGATCCTGCTGCACCCGTCGCGTCAGGTGATCATTTCCATCCCATTCCAGCGCGATAACGGAAACTTCGAAGTGTACACCGGTTACCGCGTGCAATACAGTTTCGCGCGCGGTCCTGCCAAAGGCGGCATTCGTTACCACCCGGACGTGACGCTGGACGAAGTCACCGCGCTCGCGTTTTGGATGACCTGGAAATGCGCAGTCGTCGATCTGCCTTTTGGTGGCGGAAAAGGCGGCGTTACGTGCGATCCGCGCGCACTGTCCAACAACGAGCTGGAACGCCTCACGCGCCGCTATGCCGCTGAGATCATCGAAGTCATCGGGCCCGACAAGGACGTTCCCGCTCCCGACGTCGGCACGAACGCGCAGACGATGGCGTGGATCATGGACACCGTTTCGATGCACAATCGCGCCCACACACCCGGCGTGGTGACGGGCAAGCCGCTGGTCGTCGGCGGATCGCGCGGCCGCGTGGAGGCGACCGGCCGCGGAGTGATGATTTGCATCAGGGCAGCGTTGGAAAAGATGGGCAAGTCGCTGGAAGGTCAGCGCGTCGTGGTCCAAGGTTTTGGCAACGTGGGCTCCATTTCTGCAAAATTGCTGCGCGAACACGGCGCCGTGATCGTGGGCATCAGCGATCAATTTGTCGGCTTGCATAACGAGCAGGGCATCGATGTGGAAGCGGCGATCGCCTACGTGAACTCACCGCAGAACGCGAAGCATAGCCTGCAAGGATTTACGGGATCGCGAACGGTTTCGAACGCGGAACTGCTGGAGCTGCCCTGCGACATCTTGGTGCCGGCAGCGATCGAAAATCAGCTGACGGAAGAAAACGCATCCCGAATCAAGGCGCACCTCATCGCAGAGGGTGCAAACGGACCGACGACGCCCACTGCGGACGGGCTCTTCTCGCAGGCCGGCATCACGGTGATTCCCGACATTCTTGCGAACGCCGGTGGGGTGACGGTTTCCTACTTCGAGTGGGCACAAGACCGGATGGGTTACTATTGGCGCGAGAGCGAGGTCAATCAGCGTCTCGAAGAAGTGCTGCGCGAAAACTTCGATGCCGTTTGGAACACTGCGCAAAGCCATAAGGTGACGCTGCGCACCGCTGCCTACATGGTGGCGATCCGCCGGGTCGTCGACAGCCTCATGACGCGCGGGATCTACGCTTAACTGCCGCCGGTCTTTGCGTGGCCGTATTTCTCTTCTAAGTATGGGATGATGACGTCATCGTCATCGAGCACGGTCGTGCCGTCGACCAAGACCGGCACGCTGGATTGGCCCGAGACTTGGATCACTTCCTGGCGCTGGCTGTGCCGGATCGGTACTTCGATGCACTCATACTCCAAGCCGAGCTCATCGAGTTTGCGCCGCACGCGGCGGCAGTACCAGCACCAATCCGCATTGTAAAGCTTGAGCTTGCCGTTCGCCGCCATGCGGCGCTACTGCGTCGCCAGGGTGGGGTCGCCCTGGCGCGGAAGCGACAAATACCATGCAAAGCAAGAATGCTGCGCCCGACAAAACGCCGCTCGCGAACGGCGACGTGGCGCGCAAGCTCGACGAGTACATCCGCCCGACCACGTTCCCTGTCGCGGTGAAGTTCTTGCGCCACGGTGAGCCGCCGCCGCCGAAAGCGAAGCGTCCGCTCGACGACCTGGGGCGTCACGTCACCGTGTGTCAGGGCTGGGGAATCGCGCGGCGCTACGGTTGGACAACCGTGCTGCGCGCGGAAGACATGAAGTGTCCGCTGGGCGCGCTGGTCGCAGGCTTCGCCGCGCCGAATGCATTTTACGATGAAGGCAACCTGTGCGCGGGCATGTACACGGCCGATGCACAAGCGGGAGCCCGCAGCGAAGCAGCGGTTGAGAAATTCAAACCCGGCGAGATCGATGGCATCGTCTTCGGGCCTCTGAACCGCGCCGACTACGAGCCCGAAGTCCTCATCATCTACGGCAACGCTGCGCAAGTGATGCGCTTGGTTGCTGCCGCGCTGTTCAAGGGCGGCGGCCGCGTCGAAAGCTCGTTCGCCGCGAGGATGGATTGCTCGGATCATCTCGTGGTGCCGCTGCGGACCGATCAGCCGCAAGTCATCCTGCCCTGCAACGGCGATCGCATATTCGCTGGAGCCCAGGACGAGGAGATGGCGTTCACCGTCCCGTGGAGCAAGGTCGGCGATCTCATGGAAGGGCTGGAGGGCACGCAAAAGGGCGGCGTCCGCTATCCCATCCCCTCGTTCTTGACCTATGAGCCCGGCATGCCGAAGAAGTATGAAGAATTACTGAGCATGCAACGCGAACAGCACAACAAGCCAGGTTCGCCAAACCAGACATAGAAATTACGGTTCTTCGGAGAAATCGAGGCTGTCATGCAACGGCGCGCGCGACGAATCGCTTTTTACTTCTTGATCGCGTTTATTGCTGTTTCGGCGTTCGTACATTTTACGCTCGGCTCGACCGTCGCGACGCTCTTTCCGAGCTGGCGCTATCAACCGATGCCGGAGCAGGCCATCTCGATCATCTCACTGTCGCAGATGATACGCCAGCAGCGCGTTCCTCCGCCCACGCCGCCGCCGCAACCACCGCCAAAAGTCGTGAAACGCACGGCGCAACATTTGGCGATCATCAAATATCGCGAGCTCGGCTCCCGCGACGCGCGCGTCGCAACCATTCGTCCGCCGGCGCGCCGCAAGTCTAATCTCATCATTGCGGGTCCGGAACAGCCCAAGCCGGGCACCAAAGATGCTCCGGTTGCGACGAACGTCATGCGGCCCACACCCGAGCCGGCCAAGGCCGGCGCCGCGCGCAGCGATACCGGCGGCAGTCAGGATGAGCTCAACGGCAATATCGTGTGGGGCGACGATAATCCGCCGCGCGTGGTTCGCTTGGCGCCCATCGCCATGACGAATGCACCGGAACGCCCCGTGCGCATAGAAGTTGAGGTCGGCCCCGACGGCAACGTGCTGAGCGTGAAGCTGCTGCAGTCATCGGGTGACACCAATCTCGACGAGCAGGTGATGGATGCCGCTCGCAAGACCACCTTTGCGCCCGCAACGGTGAACGGCTTACCCGTGCACGGCACAATGGTACTCGAGTATCCCGAGGGCACGACCCGCAGCACGTGATCGCCGAGCGCCGGCTGGAATCGTGCGCCGCTAAGCCGCGCATTGTCGCCTACGCGAAAAGCCTAGGTTTTGATCTCGTGGGTGTGGCCCCGGCCGCACCCTTTTTGCTTGAAGCGGCTATCTTCAAGCAGCGCCGCGATCGCGGCTTCCTAGGGCAATGGCACTACGACGACGCGCGCATCGAGGGTAACTGCAATCCGGCGCGGACGCTGCCCGGAGCGCAATCCATCATCTGCACGGCGACGTCGTACTTGTGCGACGCTGCGCCCCACGATCCCAACGCCGGCGGTCTGCGCGGCGCCATCTCGAGCCACGCCTGGGGTTACGATTACCACCGCACGATCGGCATGCGTCTGCGCCGGCTCGCGCAGTTCATCGCGGACGAGTTTGACGGGGCAGAGAGCGTGCCGTGCGTCGACACCGGACCACTGCTCGACCGGGCAGCCGCAGTTCGAGCTGGGATTGGATGGTTCGGCAAAAGCGGCAACGTGCTCACCAAAGAATTCGGTTCGTACGTCCTGTTGGGAGAGCTCATCACCACCTTGCGACTCGAGCCCGACACGCCTTTGCGGACGAACTGCGGTACCTGTTCGCAGTGCCTACCCAGTTGCCCAACCAACGCGATTCACGAGAACGGAGCGGTCGACAGCCGCCGCTGCATCTCCGATCTCACGCAATCGAAGCGGGCGATCCCGCGCGAGCTGCGCGCGGCCATCGGCAATCGTCTCTGGGGTTGCGATTCGTGCCAGACCAGCTGCCCCGTCAACATGCAGAAAACCGGCAGCGGGGTGCCGGCTTTCCGCCCGCAGCCACACATCGGCACCTCGATGGACTTGCCGTCGGTGTTACGCATGACGAAAAGCGAATTTCGGGCTTGGTTCGGACAAACTTCCATGGCTTGGCGCGGCAAAGCCGTCCTGCAGCGCAACGCTGCGGTGGCGTTAGGAAATTCTCGCGATCGTCGCGCCGTGCCGCATCTCATCGCTGCCTTGCAGGATCGCAAGCCGCTCGTCCGGGGTCATGCCGCTTGGGCGCTGGGAGCGTTGGGTGGACCGCAGTCGCGGCGGGCACTTCAAGAGCTGTTGAGCACCGAAACCGATGCTTGGGTTCGCGAAGAGGCC
>DATGHT010000340.1:0-2476 GCA_035307865.1 Candidatus Eremiobacteraceae bacterium
AACACCCCACGGACTGAATTTCGAGTTGTCAGGAGATCTGAAGCTGCTGAAGAGCTCGCTGCGCGAGTTTGTGGAGAAAGAGCTGTGGCCGATTGCGGATCAGGTAGAGGAAAGCGATGACATCCCCAAGGCGACCATCGACAAGATGCGCGCGATGGGCCTTTTTGGACTGCCCTTCGCCGAGGAATACGGCGGGGCGGGTATCGGCGAACTCGGCTACTGCGTCGCTTTGGAAGAACTCGGTCGTGCCAGCGCCGCTTTTTCGAACCTGCTGGGAGCGCACTGCAGCATCGGAGCCATGGCGCTGCATCTTGACGGCAGCAAACAACTCAAAGATCAGTATATGCCCAAGCTCTGCGCCGGGGAAAAGCTGGCCTGTTTTGCGCTCTCGGAACCCAATGCTGGTTCCGACGCCGCGAACATCCAGACGGCCGCACGCGCTGACGGTGACGCGTTTGTGCTCAACGGCGTCAAGCACTACATCACGAGCGGCGATATCGCGGACTACGCCACCGTGTTCGCCGTTACGGATAAGTCCTTAGGCGCGCGCGGAGGGATCACCGCATTTTGGACAGATTTGAATCAAACCGGCGTGACGCGCGGACCGAAGGATCGGAAGATGGGTTTGTACGGCAGCCATACCTGCGAGCTCATTTTTCAGAATGCGCGAGTGCCGGCGGATCACGTCATCGGCAAAGTCGGCGCGGGATTCATGACTGCGATGCGCACCCTGGACATGGGCCGGCTCTCGCTCGGCGCCGGATGCGTCGGCGCTGCGCATTTCATGCTGGAAAAGGCGATCGCTCATGCCAAAGAGCGCGTGCAATTCGGAAAGCCGATCGCGCGCCAGCAAGCCGTGCAGTTCATGCTCGCGGACATGGCTACGGACATTCATGCCGGCCGAAACATGGTTTACCACGGCGCCTGGAAAGCCGACCGCGGGGAACGCTTCAGCCTCGAGGCCGCAATGGTCAAACGTTTCTGCTCCGACATGGCGATCCACGTGGTGGACCGGGCGCTGCAGATTCACGGCGGCATGGGCTTCATGAAAGAGACCGGTGTCGAGCGAGTCTACCGCGATTCGCGCATCCTAGCGATCTACGAAGGCACGAACGAGATCCAGCGCATGATCATCGCAGAAGAACTTTTGAAGTAGACTATTTCACCTGCACGCGGCTGATGTTGGTCAAGATGAGGCCGCCGGCGACCGAGAGCACGAATAGGATCAAGAACACCCACATGCAGATGCGGATGATACGTTCGCGCTGGCGGCGCGGCAATCGACGCCAACCGCCGGGTTGCGCTTTGCGCGGCGGTGATTTCGCCTTGCTTTTCGGACGCCGCGCCGTGGGCATATTTTTCACTTCTCCACCCGTTTGCGTGACGTAGGCTTGGCCCACAGGCGTTCAAGGTTGTAAAACTCCCGCGCCGCGGGCGTGAAGACGTGCACGATCACCGCTCCATAGTCCACGAGCACCCAGCTGCCTTCATTATAACCCTCGGTACGGATCGGCGCACCGAACTGCACCTCCGAGGCTTCCACGACTCCGTCGGCGATGGCACGAACTTGAATCACGGAGCGGCCGGTGGCGATCACGAAATAGTCCGCAAAATTTGCCCGGCCGCGAATATCGAGGAGGACGACGTTGTCCGCTTTCTTCTCGATCGCCGCCTGCTTGCAGCGTTGGGCCAGGTCGGTGACCTGCCTGTCGCTCAACGTCTTCACAAGCTCGCTCGTGCTTGCGATGCCCAGCCGTGCGGGCGCGAGCTCGGCCACAGCGCGCGGGCCGGCTGCGATTGCTTGCGCGACGTTCTTCACCGCCCCAGCGGACCTTTCGGGCGTCTTGATGCGGCGCTTCATTGCGTCGACTTTAGCTCGTGATACAGTGCGTCGGTCTCGGGCGCTAAGGCCACGCCCTTGTTGCTGAGGTACTCCATTGACGCTGCGATGCACGCGAGCAATCCCTCATCGAGCGAGCGCTCGGCCTGCGCAGCGAGGGCCGCGCGGCCGGCGAAGGTTCTCGACGGTTCGATCGAGTCGGCGATGTAGAGGATTTTCGCCAGATCCGACATCCCCGGCACGGCGACCGTGTGCTGCTCGATCGCAGCCAAAGTTTCCGGATCGTTGATGCCGTAGGTGCGCCTGGCGATCTCTGCGCCGACACGCGCGTGCAGCAAGACCGGAGCCGCTTCTTCGTTCGGGGTCGTGCGGAGTCCATGCTCGCGAGCATAGAGCAGGAGTTGCTCCGCAGGCCACAAGCGCGCGATATCATGCAACAGAGCGGCCAGCCGTGCCTTCGTCGTGGAAACGCCGTAACGCCGCGCCAGCCGTTCGGCTGCGCGCGCGACACCCAACACGTGCTTGTAGCGGGCAGCGTCCAAACTCGATCGCACCGTTTTGCACAGGCCGAGGAATTGCGAAGTGTTGAAAGCGGGAGAGTCTTGCGGGGGAGCAGGACGTGTCAGCAAAGACTCT
>DATGHT010000341.1:0-4347 GCA_035307865.1 Candidatus Eremiobacteraceae bacterium
CCCACGCCGCCCGGAATTCCGGGCGGAGGCATCGCCAACGCCATGATCGGTTCCATCGAGATCATCGTCATGGCGTGCATCGCCGCCATTCCAATCGGCGTGCTCGCCGGCGTCTATCTCGCGCTGCTCGGCCGTGGCCGCCTCGCATATCTCGTACGATTTTTTAGCGATGTTCTCACCGGTGTGCCGTCCATAGCGATCGGCGTGTTCGCCTACACCATCGTCGTGATCCCACAGGGGCATTTCTCTGCCCTCTCGGCGAGCGTTGCACTCGCGATCATCATGCTTCCCATCGTCGTGCGAACGACCGAAGAAGCGGTGCGGCTCGTGCCGGCGGGAATTCGCGAGGGCGCACTGGCGCTCGGCATTCCGTCTTGGAAAGCGATCCTCAAGGTGACGGTGCCGGTCGCGCGGCCGGGCATCGTGACCGGAGTGCTGCTGTCGATCGCGCGCGTGGCGGGCGAGTCAGCGCCGCTTTTGTTCACCGCATTCGGGAGTCAGTTTTGGTCGCCCTCACCGAACGCACCGACGGCGGCGCTGCCGCTGCTGGTCTTCCAATACGCGAATTCTCCCTATCGCGATTGGCAACAACTCGCATGGGGTGGTGCGCTGGCACTTGTCGCGCTCGTCTTTGCGATCAACATCACCGCACGCGTCGTGTTTCCAGCGCGCACGAGCTTCCGATGAACGGGGCGGCGCTCGAAAAAACGCTGCAGGCCGCTCGTCTGAGCGCCTACTATGGTTCGTTCTGCGCGGTGGCGGACGTCTCGATGCGCTTTGAGGCGGGAGCGATCACGGCACTCATCGGCCCATCGGGCTGCGGCAAATCGACTTTGCTGCGCTGTCTCAACCGCATGCACGAGATCATCCCCGGCACCAGGGTCGAGGGTGAGGTGCTGTTGGACGGCAAGAACCTCTACGATCCTGGGGTTGATCCAACGGCGATGCGCCAGCGCATCGGCATGGTGTTTCAGCGCCCGAATCCGTTTCCGACGATGTCGATCGTGGACAACGTCTTGGCAGGCGTCAAGCTGACCAACAAAACCCGGGATCGAGCGAAGCTGCACGACGTCGCGGAGGAGAGCTTGCGCAAGGCCGCATTGTGGGATGAGGTCAAGGATAAGCTGCACGATTCGGGCACCTCACTGTCCGGCGGCCAGCAACAGCGCCTGTGCATCGCACGCGCGCTTGCGGTTGAACCGGAGGTGTTGCTCATGGATGAACCGGCCTCCGCCCTCGACCCTATCTCGACGACGAAGATCGAGGATCTCATGCGTGAGCTTAAGGGCGATTATACTTTTGTCATCGTCACGCACAACATGCAGCAAGCCGCGCGCGTGTCCGACTACACCGGCTTCATGCTGGCGGAGGAAGGCCAGCCCGGTAAACTCATCGAGTTTGATTCTTCGTCTCGCATCTTCACGACGCCCAAAGATAAGCGCACCGAAGACTACATCACGGGCCGGTTTGGATAAAGCCGGCAACGCCAACCGTTGGCAGAAAGGCTAAGAAGACATCGATGCCTGTACGTACGTGGCTGATCGCAGCAATCGCATGCACCGTCGTTGCCGGGTGTTCAAGCCAGGCGCCGGCTCCGACCAGTGGAACAGGTGGCGGCGGTAAACCCGGGCCGAGCGTGATGCTCGTCGGCGCGGGTTCCACATTCGACAATCCCTTTTTCTCGCGCGCCTTTTTCGAGTACTCCAAGACGCATCCAACGATCGCGGTGAACTATCAGTCCATCGGGTCAGGCGGCGGAATACGTCAGTTCACCGCAGGCACGGTCGATTTCGGCGCCACGGATGTACCGATGAGCGCGAAAGATCTTGCAGCGGTTCCGAAGGGCCGCGCGGTCATTCAAACTCCAATCACGCTCGGCGGCGTGGCAGTCGCATACAACGTCTCTGGAGCACCGCCGCATCTGAAGCTCAGTCCCGGCGTGCTGGCGGACATCTTCCTCGGCAAGATCACCAACTGGTCCGATCCTAAGATCACTCAGCTGAATCCGGGTGCGAGCTTCGCGAGCCTGCCGATCGCCGTCGTGCACCGGGCGGACGGCAGCGGCACGACCTACATCTTCACCGACTATTTAAGCCAAGTGAGTCCGGAATGGAAAACGCGCGTCGGCACCGGGAAGACCGTAAGCTGGATCGCGCCGAGCGCGTTGGGAGCCAAGGGCACCGAAGGCGTCGCCGGACAGGTTCGCAACACCCCGGGGGCGATCGGCTACATCGAACTTTCGTATGCGATGCAAAACGACATTTCATTCGCGATGCTGCAAAACAAGGCCGGCAGGTTCGTACTCCCAAGCACCGACACCGTGCGCGCGGCCGCGGCGGAAAAACCGAACGTCACACCCACGAACTTCTCGATCGTTAACCAACCCGGTGACACTAGCTACCCCATCGCCGGCTATTCATGGGTGCTGCTCTACGAGCACTACGCCGACAAGAACAAGGCGAGAGCGCTGCACGACCTTTTCGTGTGGATGCTCTCCGATGGCCAGCAGCTGGCTGCGAGCGTGCAATACGTGGCCTTACCACAGGCCGCAGCGTCGGCTGCCGTCGCGGCGGTGAACAAAATGGGCCCTAAGGAATAATGAGGCCTGGCGGCCTTTTCTTTCGTTAAACCATTATAACCTAAGGTTAACACCTTCTTAAGCCGCCATACCTACGATGGTAGTCGGACAGCATTCACCAGGGCGCGCTTCCGCAGGGCCTGTGTAGACGGCTGCGGCTTCAAGCTACAGCGAGCTTGTTGATCGGCGAAGTAACGCTTGTCCGAAGAAGGTGTATTGTGCTAGCTCCCTTCGTGCGGCCCAACGGCAGGTCTCTTGCCGCTGTGTTCGCCATCGTATCGCTTCTCTTCGCGTTCTCAATGTCGCGCGCCGCGGGAACGGGATCGATTTCCGGTCACGTTGTCGACGCCTCGACGGGTCTACCGCTCCAGGGAGTTTTGGTCACCACCGAAGGGCCGGCAACCCTTTCGGGGACTACGAATTCGAATGGCGCTTTCATTGTGAGCGGCTTGCCTGCCGGCTTCTACATATTGGTCACGAGTCTGCGAGGTTACGAGTCGACCTCTTCCGATGCCATCGAAGTCGCCGAAGGCAAGATGGCCCAGGCAACCATGAGCATGCAGCGCTCGCAAGCGGGCGCGGGAGCGCGCGTCCTTGGCCGCACAACCGTCCGTGCCTCCCAAGCGTTGCAAAAGGCGAGCGTGATCTATGCGTCGGTCAACGCCGCCGCGGCAGAAAAACAAGGCCTATATCGCGCCGCGGACGTCTTGCGGGTTCTGCCGGCCGTCGTCAATGATGCCTCCGACACCGCGACCTGGGGCGATGATGTCACACTCGACATTCGCGGCATCGGCTCGCTGGAAACAGCGACGTTGATCGACGGTCATCCCACAGGCGCCAACATCGGCGGCTACAACTTTGATATTTCGCCGATCTTCGGCCTACGCGACGTCAACGTCACGTACGGTTCGGGCGGCGGTGATCTGTACGGTGTCGATGCCATCGGGGGCGTGGTCGACATGCAGACGCTGGATCCGACCGTCACTCCCGATGTCAGTTTCACCGAAGGCTATGGCTCTTTCGCGAAACTGATCACGGCGATCCACGCCACCGGCACGCTGCCGAACGGTCGCCTGGGTTACGCGTTTGCGTACGGCACGCAGGGCCAGGACGGCGTCATCCACCATGCGAGCTTCTATCAACCGGGAGCCGCGTTCGATCAATCGTCCTCGAATCCGGGGATCCGTGCCCTCGGCATCTATCCCGACGACTCCTCGATCACGAGCAAAGGAGCGCTGGCCAAGTTCCGCTATGCATTTTCTCCAAACCAGAACGTGACGCTCACGGCGTTCGGCAATGCGTGGTACGACAATAAGACAGGCAACGGAGATGGTGATTACTTACCGTTCGCTACGGCGCTCGCAAAGGGCAACCAGAACTTGGTCAACTACTCGCCGCCCAACAATAGCGCTCCGTTCAATGCCAACAACCTGCCGAATTGTCCGGCTGGAACGTTTGCAGCGACGAATTCGGGAGGCTTTCCAAACGGCTTTGCGATGAACGGGGTCTCACCGGACGGTGGCACGTTGTGCCAAACGCCGCTGCAGTGGGCCAACTTCAACGCAGGTTATCAGGGCGCCGGCCCGGCCTGGCAGGGCTACACGAATCAAGACTATAGCCTGCGGTGGAATCTCACGCAAGGCAACCAGACGTTTTCGCTCAATGCGTTCACCAACCGCTACGCTCGTACGTACGACCGCACCTACACGCTGCCGTTCCCAAACTCGCCCTTCTGGCAAAATACGGTTGTGACCGCGACGGGGTTCACG
>DATGHT010000342.1:0-3441 GCA_035307865.1 Candidatus Eremiobacteraceae bacterium
TTGTCGGCGACTTATTTCAGATCGTGCCGGAGCTGACCAAGCTCGTGAAGGAACGCAAGGGCGCGGCCTAACGTTTTCTATAGAGGTACGCGCTCGTCAGGATCATCGGAAGAGGGTAACCGTTTGCCTCGTTTTTTCAGCTTTCTCGCGTTTTGCCTCATGCTCGCTGCCATCGTTGCGACGCAGTTGCCGTCCGGCGTGCAGGCCCGCCCGCACGGGCATGCGAGCCCGTTACCGAGCGCAAGCCCGACGCCGACCGGATCGCCCACTCCCACGCCGGAAGAGCGCATCAAGACCCTGACGCAAACGGTCAAAGACAACCCTAACGATAAACTCGCGCAAGCGGAACTGGGGCAATTGCTCATTGAAACCGGCAATCCGAGCGATGGCCGCGATCATCTTGAAAATGCAGTGCGGCTGGGCTTGGATGAAGCACAGGTTTGGTTTTACATCGGCATCGCCGACAACGAGTTGAGCGATCCGCAAGACGCGCTTGCCGCGCTGCAACGTGCCGAGAACCTCGATCCGGCCAACCCTGCAGTGTTGAGCAATCTCGTCGACACCTATCTGCGCGTGGGCAGCGTCGACGACGCACTGCGTGTCGCCAACCGCGCGGTGCAGCTGCATCCGACGGAAGCTTTTGCCTACGAGTCGCTCGGCACCGTGCAACTGGACCGTAACCAATTCGACGAGGGCCGCAAGTCGCTGCAGAAAGCGATTCAGATCGACCCCAAGGACTCGCGTGCGAAGTCGCTCATCGGCCGGTCCTACTTGAGCCAGAAGAATCCCGATCCCGACAAGGCGCTCGAACAGTTCAACGCGATCCTCGCTGCCGACCCGAAGAGCACCGATGCATTGGCGGGGAAAGCAGAAGCACTGGCACGCAAGAACGACGTTGCCGGTGCGGTCGCCGTGCTGCAGCAGATCGTCAAGCTGCAGCCCGACAACGTCGAACCGGAAGACGACATCGCGCAAATGTATCTCGACAAGAACATGCCAGATCAAGCGCGCCAAGCGTTCGCGCAAGCGATCAAGGATCACCCCAAGGCGCCCGAGCCATATGCGCTGCAAGCCGAGTACGATGCGCGCCGGAACAACTACGCGCAAGCAGAAAGGGAGTTCGAAGCCGCGCTGGCGCTCGCACCGACCAACTTGAGCCTCCTGTTCGACTATGGCCGCCTTGAACTCATCGGGCTCAAGCATCCGGTCAAAGCGCAGGACGCGTTCTCAAAAGTGGTCAACGCGCAGCCCAACAATCCGGAAGCGCTCTTATGGCTGGGGCAAGCCTACGCGACGCAAGGCCAGTGGGCTCAGGCGCGCGACGAATATCGCGCTTCCTTCAATATCGCGCATACCTATGCGGGGCTTTTCAACCTCGGAGTCGCCTACTTCAACCTTCGAGGTTACAAGCAGGCACAGCAAATTTTCCAAGCGCTATCCGCGCACCAGCTGAAAGATCATCCCGACCCGCAGCTATGGTTCATGCTGGGTGAAACCGAACGGCACCTCGGCAACAAGAAAGCCGCCACGGCTGCGTACAAGCGCTATCTCGTGTATCAGCCCACGGGCGATGGCGCCTCGAAGGCGCGCGGCTACATCAAGCAGCTCAACCAGTAGGTTTCGAGCGCGAGCGATCGCCAGTTGCTCCAGGTTTACACCGATTCCCGATACGCGCAGCATAAGACGGGCCCTGGCCATCCGGAGCGCGTCGAACGGTTAAACGCCCTCGTAGCAGGCTTGGAGGCCGGCGGTGTGCCGGCCGCTACGTTCCGGCATGCGGCCGCCGCGAGCGAAGCCGACCTGCAAACGGTCCATTCGCGCGAGTACGTCACGCTGGTGCAACGCGTGTGCGCCGCGTTGAGCGACGTCGCCATCGGAGAATTGCCGACCGGGGATACGCTCGTTTCGCGCGATTCTTACGCGATCGCGCTGCTTGCGGCGGGCTCCGCGCTGGCGTCCGTGCGCGATGCAACACCGGACGCTCCCGGCTTTGCCCTGGTACGGCCACCGGGCCACCACGCCGAACCTGCGCGCGGCATGGGGTTTTGCGTTTTCAACAACCTTGCGATCGCAGCGCACTGGGCGCTGCACGATCTCGGCAACGTGCTCATCGCCGATTTCGACTATCACCATGGCAACGGCACGCAAGCCTGGGTTGAAGTCGCGCTGCCGGATGCGCCGGCCCAGCTCGGATTTCTCTCGACCCATGCCTATCCCGCGTATCCCGGCACCGGCGCCTTCCGCGAGTCGCGCCGAACCGAGCGCGGGTTCGTGCTCGACATTCCGCTGCCGCACAGCACCGACACCGACGATTTCCTCGCGGTCTGGACGCGGCTGCTGCCGGCGGCGGCACGCGCTATCGCACCAAAAGCGATCCTCGTCTCTGCCGGCTTCGATATGCTTGCCGGCGATCCGATCGCGGGTTTGCCGGTCGCGCCGCGGGCAGTCGACGAGTTGTGCGAATTGTTCGGCGGTGTCGCCGCCGAACACCAAGCGAGGCTTGCCTTCGTGCTCGAGGGCGGCTACTCGCTCGAAAACCTGCGCGCGTCGGGCCGATCGCTTGCGGCCAATCTTGGAAAAAACGTGGGAGCGCGGCGTATCCAACCGGAGCCTGAGCTGCCCAATGATGAACGCTTGCGCCTCATGACGGCGCAAGTACTCGGCTGGTTTACTTGATCGCAGCGCCGATCTTGGAGATTTCGCGCGGAGCCAAGTCGCCGACGATCGTGAAGACCAGCCCGCTTGTGTTCCACGAAGCGAGCGTCTCGCCAGCGACGTCGGCGTATTCGCCGGTCAGCGAGCCGATCGCGAGTGGTTTGGGCGAAACGCGGCTGAAACGGGGCATCGAAGCATTCGTATATTCAAAAAGTGAGAACGAACGCAGGCCGTCGCCGTACACCAACTGCACGGTGTCGACTCCGTCGTGACTGCTCATGCTGCCGTTCTCGAGTTTGAAGCCATAAGGCAGCGCAGCCGGCGCCGCGAAGTGAAATTTCGTCGACCCCTGCAGCCCGGCCACGTCGCTTGTGGATCTGCCATACTCGGCGCCCGGAAGCAAGGTCATGCCGCTCGGCACGGCTAGCTTGAACAGATCGGCAGGCAGCGAGCCCCCAATACGGATGTTGTCAAAGCTCGACTTGGTTGCGATGCTGCCGTCGGCGTGGTAGTCTTCGCGGCGTAAGATCAGCTTCGTGGCGGTATCCACCCACAGCCGCTCGACCAGACTGCCGGTGTGTTTGGAGATGAGCGACACCGTGCGCGCGTTGCGGCCGGCAACCGTCGTTGCCGCTCCCAGCTCTACGGAATAATTTTGCTCGACGCGGTCGACATCGAGCGCTTGCGCGACGCCCGGGGCAGATTCTCTCCAGTCGTTTTTGTAGACGCGGTTTTGTTCCGGTTCGTATTGGTAGGTCAGCGATTCATTGCTGACGACCATGCGGC
>DATGHT010000343.1:0-4168 GCA_035307865.1 Candidatus Eremiobacteraceae bacterium
GGCCGGTAGGAGGTCTTTGATGTTCTGGCCGATCGGAACGCCGGCGATCGCAAGATTGAAGCGCGCTTCCGCGTTATCGTTGACGAGCACCCCAACCGTGTAACCGCCATCTTTGGCGGGCAATACGCGCGAGGCGCTGCCGATACCGCCCTTGAATTCGTAGGCGATCATCCCGGTGCCGGCGCCCACGCCGCCCTGCGCGACCGGACCGCCGGCCGCAGAATCGAGTGCGCTGATGACGTCCTGCGGGGAATCGTGGCGCCCTTGGATGTCGTTGAGAAAACTGTCGTCGCACTCCGCGACCACCGGCAGCGGCACGTCGTCGGTGATGCCGACCTGCGGATAGTGCTTGACCATCCACGAGACGACCCCGTCGTCCACACGCCCCACGTTGAGGCTGTCGGTCAGCACGATGGGCACTTCCAAGAAGCCGGATTCGTTCACCCAAGAGATGCCGGTCATCTCACCGTTGCCGTTGAAGGCCCACGCTGCCGCAAACACCTTGCGATGCCAAACGTCGCGGCGCGGAATGATCGCCGTGACGCCTGTGCGCACCGGACCAATACCGGGTATGAGCTTGCCCGATCCTTCGATATGCGTCAGCTGACCGACCAGAACGCCCGGCACATCCGTGATGGCATCGTACGTTCCATGCGGGAGCGTGCCGAGATGGATCCCCAGTGCTGGGGCTTTGGAAAAGGGACCGGCGCCGGCGAGGCCCGCCGTGCCGGCGGAGGCGGCACGAGCGACCTCCTGGACGACGAGTGCCGCGCAAAGACTCAACGCAAACGCGACAGCGATGTGCGCACGCGTGCGAGAAAAATATTTCATGTCGCGTCCTTCGGCGCGACGCCGCGTTCGCCTCGCCGCTTTTTCACAGGAGCACCGCGCTGGGAACGACAAAAGCGGCACGATGCGTCGCGTGGTGATGCGTGAAACGTAAAGCATTCTTGCGGGCCGGCGTGCTCGCAGCAAGCTCGCTCTGCTGGGTACGCCACATTTCGCCGGCGTCGGCTGATCGTGGGTTCACTGCACGAACTTTGCGCGTGCAATTATTTTCCGGTTACGAACTGCGGGCGCTGACGATAACGGGCGCGGCGTTACGCGTCGGCGCCGCTCTCGATTGGTACGCAGGCAATACGCTTAGCATCTCAGCCGGTTCGACGCCTTTGTTGGACTCGCGCGCGCTGCCGGCGGTGGGCGCGCTGCGGGTGCTCGCGGACTCGCCGCTGCAAGTCAGCGCGACGATCGGGAGTGAGGCGGCGCTGGTGCGCCGTTACGCCGGCGAGCTCGTGCTGCGGCTTGGGAGCGGCGCCATCACGTGCGTGAACGCAGTAACGGTAGAGGACTACGTCGCATCAACCCTGGTGTCCGAGGCGAGTCCGAGCTGGTCGCTCGAGGCGTTGCGCGCCCAGGCGATCGCCGTTCGCACGTTTGGCATTCAGGCCGCGGCAGCTGCTGCGCGGGGCGTCCATGACTACGACCTCAGAGATGACACGTCGAGCCAAGTCTACCACGGTTTGGGGAACATCAGCGGTGCATTCTTGAGCGCCTGCGCCACCACGCAACAGCAAGTCGTCAGCTGGCGCGGTGAACCGGCCAAGGTTTTCTACAGCGCGACCTGTGGTGGCCACACCGCGTCGGTCGCAGAGATCGGCGGCCTCGACGTGCCTGCGTATCTGGCTGGCATCGCCGATACCGATGCCGCTGCTCGCGCGTATTGCGCGGCTGCTCCGTATTTCCAGTGGAAAAACGCGCTGGCTGCCGGCGACCTCGCTCGTGTCGTCGAAATTCCGGCGGGATCGCTCGCCGGTTGTTCGGTGAGCGATCGCTGGCCGGACGGCCGGGTCAAAACGCTCAGCGTACAGCGCAGCGATGGTGAAGCGATTTCCGTCGCCGGCCGCTCTTTTTATTCGCGCTGTCTGCAGGTCTTGGGTTACAAGGTCGTGCCGAGCACGTTCTTCGACATCCGGGAAAGCAACGGAACCTACGTCCTCACCGGGCATGGCATCGGTCACGGCGTCGGCATGTGCCAGTGGGGCGCGCGCGGCCGTGCAGACGCCGGTCAGAAAGCGGAAGAGATCTTGCAAGCCTACTTCCCTGGTACCGCTATCCAAGCGATGAGTTTGCGCTAATAACGAGCCAGGCGATCCAGTACCTGATTTTCACCGTCCCAGACCGCGTCGAGCCCCCGCTGCCAATCGTTGACGAGAAACACGAAGATGAGCGGTCCGTGGTGCGCGGTGAGGACATAACCCGCGATCCCGCTCGCGCCCTCGATGTAGCCATCCTTCGCATAGACACGACCGCGTGCTTCGCTGCTCAGATCGCGAACGGCGACCGTGCCTTCCATGCCGGCGCGCGGCAACAGCTTGTAGGGCTCTTCGGGCAGCGGTTGGCGCGCTAAGACACGCAACGCGCTCGCGAGCATCTGCGCCGAGATCTTGTTAGCGGCGGATAGGCCCGAACCGTCGGCCAGCGTCTCGCCTTCGATGCTCACGCCGTGAAGCGTCAACCATTTCTGTTCTGCTGCCACCGATTTCGGCAGCGTACCCACGCCGAAGGTTTTCCAGCCGAGCGTGCGCAGCAGTTCTTCGGCGATATGGTTGTCGCTATCGAAAAACATCCGCTGCACGATCTTGTCCAACGTCCGTGAATGGTGCCGCCACAAGACCTGCGCGCTCTCGGGCGCCGGCTTCTCGGCCGCGAAGCCATCAACCGTGATTCCGGCGAGGCGCAGCATCTGCAGCAGCGACGCGGCCGCGGCGCGAGTCGGATGCGGCACGCTGCGCCAGTATTTCTGCGGCGCACCGTAAGGAATCTGTCCGCTGACCTCATAACCGGAGCCATCCGGCAGCGTGTCGATGCGCAGCGTGTTGTCCGCATCCGAAGCCGCCGTGCTCACCGACGCGATGACATGCTCCGCGACGCCCGGCGGGTCGACCGCGACCGTCGCTTCGCTGCCCGCCTGCGGCGTGATGGTGAACTGCACCGAGCCGCCGTCGATCGAAATCGCACTCGCTGGGGCCGCCCATCCGTAAGGCAGGTCTTCGGGCAGCCAGGTGGCGTTGACGGCGTCGCTGCCAAAACGCGAACCGTCTGCAAAGACGCCTCCGGCCACGGCGTCCAGACCGCGCAGGCTGAGCGCATGCACTCCGCGGCGCAGATCGTCGCTCGTGAGTTCCGGATCGCCTCCGCCGACGAGCCAGAGATTGCCGTTGAGCTTTCCATCGCTGAGCGTGCCGTTCGTGACGACCGACGTCGCGAAACGATAGTTCGGGCCGAGCGTGTCAAGCGCAGCCGCTGCCGTGACGAGTTTGATCGTCGACCCTGGCACGAGCGGCAGTCGTCCGTTGTGTTCGTACAGAATGCGGCCGGAGCGCGCGTCTGCGATCAGCGCAGAGCTCGTGGCTGGGAAGGCGGTTCCGTTGACGACCGAGGCGACGTCGTCACGCAGCCGGGCAATCTGCTGCGCCGACCAGGCGACGCCGGAGTGCAAGAACTGCGCACGCTGCACGGCAGGCGCTGCCGGCACGGTAAGAGCAGCAGCAGACGGCTGCTGCGGATGGCGATGACGCAGCAAGATGATGAGGACGAGCGCGCACGCCAGCAGCACCAGCGCGCCGATGACGCGCCTGCGCAGGCGGCGTCGCGCGCGCCGTTTCGCGGCCCGCCAATCGTATGCCGCGCTACGCGCTGGAACGGCCTTGCGCATCAGCCCACCATTCCAGTTTTGGTTCCCAGCGTCCGAACCAGTAGACGAGCGATTGCCATTTCCCATAGCGCGCAAAACGCCGCCGGATCTGCGCTTCGGTCGGACGCCGGCCGTGAAAGAGCGCCCGCGTCGCGTAGGCAAAGGTCGCGCTGTCGATCGAGATGTGATCGTAATGGCCCAGCAAGTTCAACAAAAAATGGGCGGATGACTTTCCGATTCCCTTCAGCCGCACGAGTTCGGAAAACAGTTCCGTCGAGCTCAGGGTGCGCGACCCCGCCTCCAACGCATCCAGGTCGATGGCGCCGGATTTTTGCTGGCGTGCGATCTCGAGGATGTATTGCGAACGATAACCCGCGCGAACGTTGTCGCGCAGAAATTTTTCACCGGCGCGCGCGACTTGCCCGGGTGTCGGCCACGCGCGCAGCGTCGGATCGGCCGGGCAGACGTCTCCCA
>DATGHT010000344.1:0-2136 GCA_035307865.1 Candidatus Eremiobacteraceae bacterium
ATCACCTCGGTTCCCGGACTGTTCATGGTGAACGCGGCGCACATCGTCAATGGCACGCTCAACGTGAACGAGACGGTGACGCTTGCGAACGCAACCGCCCAGCGGTTGCTCGCGCACGAGGACGTGCCGGCGGTACCCTTGGCAACGGCGGTGTAACATGCACGAACGCACTTCGCTTCCCACGGACGCAACGCAGCGGCCCATCGCAAGCGTGTCGCTGGATTTGGATAACGAGTGGTCCTATCTCAAGACGCACGGCGACGCGAACTGGGTTTCATTCCCCTCGTACTTGGACACGCTCGTGCCGCGGGTGCTGCAGTTCTTGCGCCAGCGCGACCTGCGCATCACCGTCTTCGTCGTCGGTCAAGACGCGGCGCTCGAGAAGAATGCTGCTGCGCTGCGTTCGATCGCCGACGCGGGCCATGAGATCGGCAACCATTCATTCCATCACGAACCGTGGCTTCATCTCTATTCACCCGAAGCGATCGAGCGCGAGATCGCCCGGGCGGAGGAGCAGATCACGCAGGTCACGGGGATGCGGCCTCGCGGCTTTCGCGGTCCTGGCTTCAGCTTCTCACAGCACACGCTCGAGGTGCTGCAACAGCGCGGCTATGAATACGATGCGTCGACGTTTCCGACGTTTATCGGGCCGCTGGCGCGCGCGTACTATTTCATGAAGAGCAACCTGAACCGTAGCGAGCTGCGGCGGCGTAAATCGCTGTTCGGCAATCCTGCGGACGGGCTGCGCCCGAACCGGCCCTACCGCTGGCGGCTGCAGGCCGGCCAGCTGCTGGAGATCCCTGTCACCACCATGCCGGGTTTGCGCTTGCCCATTCACGCGAGCTACATCATCTACTTGGGTTGCTTCTCCCGTCCGCTGGCGCTTGCATATTTCAAACTCGCGCTGTGGCTGTGCCGCGTCACGCACACGCAGCCGTCGCTGCTGCTGCACCCGCTAGACTTCTTGGGCCGCGAAGACAATCAAAGCCTGGCTTTCTTCCCCGGCATGTCGCTCTCGCGCGAGCGCAAGCTTTCCTTGCTGAGCGCGACGCTGCGGTTGCTCGCGGATAACTTTGCGATCGTACCGCTGCACGAGCACGCCCGCAGCGTTGCGGAGAGAACTGCGCAGCGCGTGCGCGCCCTGAGCCCAGCGTAACCCTACCAGCTCCCACTCTCGCCAGAGGCGCGCGCGGCAACGCACGCCCGCGTCCGCGAGAGGTGCTTTTTTTGGCGCTCCCCAATATAAAAGCAATCACCATGCCTTCGAATCCCGACGCCCTGTCCACCGCCGTCCGTGGCGCAGCGCTTCCCGAGCGCGACACTCTGCGGCGGCCGCTGCACGACTTGCGCATTTCCGTAACCGACCGCTGTAATTTTCGCTGCACCTACTGCATGCCCAAAGAGATCTTTGGACGCGATTTTCAA
Source organism: Candidatus Eremiobacteraceae bacterium (assembly GCA_035307865.1). GTDB lineage: Bacteria > Vulcanimicrobiota > Vulcanimicrobiia > Eremiobacterales > Eremiobacteraceae > JALYZS01. The sequence goes on from DATGHT010000344.1 coordinate 1,426, forward strand.
TTCCTGGAACATGACGAGATTTTGCGCTTTGAGGAGATCGCGCGCCTTGCGCGCATCTTCATCGCCTTGGGCGTCGAAAAGATACGCCTCACCGGCGGCGAGCCGCTCTTGCGGCGCGATATCGAATCACTGGTGTCGATGCTTGCCGAATTGCCGGGCCTCCGAGACCTGACGCTGACCACGAACGGATCGTTGCTTGCCAAAAAAGCGGCTGCGCTGCGAGCAGCCGGTTTGCAGCGCATCAGCGTCAGTCTGGATTCATTGGACGACGACGCGTTCAAACAAATGAATGACGTCGGATTTCCCGTTGCGGAGGTGCTGCGTGGCATCGACGCAGCGCGGCTCGCCGGATTGAGCCCCATCAAGATCAACGTGGTCGTCAAACGCGGCGTCAACGACCATTCGCTCGTCGACCTGGCGCGCCACTTTCGCAGCTCAGGCACGATCGTGCGCTTCATCGAATATATGGACGTCGGCAACAGCAACGGCTGGCGTTTAGATGACGTGGTGCCGGCAAGCGAGATCGTCGAACTGATCGATGCGGCGTTTCCGCTGGCGGCGTTGCCCGCGAACTACCCCGGCGAGGTCGCGCGGCGCTATCGCTACCAGGACGGCAAGGGCGAGATCGGCATCATCGCGTCAGTGAGCCAGCCGTTCTGCGGAGCCTGCAGCCGCGCGCGGCTGTCGTCGGAGGGTCAGCTTTACACTTGC
>DATGHT010000345.1:0-4398 GCA_035307865.1 Candidatus Eremiobacteraceae bacterium
GAAATCGTTGCCAGGCTGACGCTGCCGGTTAGGCGGGCTCATCACGCAAACAATAGCCCGCGCCCCGCACGGTATGCAGCAGCTTGCGCCCCGGCACGACATCGATCTTGCTGCGCAGATACGACATATACGTCTCCACGACGCCGGCATCGCCTTCGAAATCGTAGCCCCAAACCAAATCCAAGAGCTGTTGTTTCGAAAATACTTTCCCAGGGGAGCGCAGCAACGTCACGAGCAGCGAATATTCCCGATTGGTCAGGGTGATCGAGTTCGCCGCGCGCGTAACTTCGTGCGCTGCGAGATTGACGCTCAAATCCGCAAAATTGAGGGTTTCGGCCAGGGCCAAGTGCGGCCGGCGCAAGGCTGCATTCAGCCGGGCGACGAGCTCCTCCAACGCAAACGGCTTCGAAAGGTAGTCGTCAGCCCCCAGCGAGAGACCGGTGACCTTGTCGGGGATGTCACCCTTGGCGCTCAGCATGATCACCGGCGCGTGGGTACGCCGCCGCAACATCGGCAACAACGCAAAGCCGTCGATGTGGGGCATCATCACGTCTAAGATGATCACGTCCGGCCCCCACTCGGCCACGGTGTTCAGCGCCTGTTTGGCATCGCGCGCCGCCTTCACCGCGTAACCCTCGCGGCTGAGCCCGAGCAGCAGCATGTCGCGAATTCGCTGCTCGTCGTCGATCACCAGAACTTTTGCCTCTGCGGCCACAGTGCGTCGTGCCCTTTCCGTTGGAGTGCTTGGGCACGCGCTTCGCTTGTCCCTTAGGCAGGACGCTACCAAAATATACCTCAATTAGGCTCAGGTGAGCCGTTCGCGCTACCACTCTCGGTTTGTGATGGCTGTGCTGCTGCCTATTACGCTCCTCGCGCTGACGGCCACGGGCTGCTCGAACTCGCGCCCTGCCGGGCAAGCGCCAGCAACCAGCTTGGCCAGCGGCGCGTCGGATTTGTTGGGCGCCATCAAGAAACGCGGCACGCTCGTGATCTCGACCGACGCGAATTACGAGCCGGAAAGCTACAAGAGCCCGGATGGCCAGTGGCACGGCTTCGACATCGACGTGGGTCGAGAAATTGCGCGGCGTCTGGGGGTGCAACCGCAATTTCTCGACATCAGTTTCGACGTCATCACCGGCGGCAGTTGGAACGGGCGCTGGGATCTCAACGTGAACTCGATGACCGTGACGCACGATCGCCAGCGCGTCTTGTATTTCACCGAACCCTACTACTATGTGCCGGCGACGTTTGTCGTGCATAAGCTCAGCACTGCCAAGACGCTCGACGACTTGAGCGGCAAACGCGTAGGGGTCGGAACGGCGACGACCTATCAGGCGTACCTGGAGGGCCACCTCACGCTCACGGGCGAGAAGATCTTGCATCCTGCGCCGCAGGCACGCGCCGTTCCGTACGACACCGATCAGCTAGCGCTGCAAGACCTATCGCTCGGCGACGGCGTCAGGCTGGACGCAGCCTTAACATCGCTGCCGTTCGTGCGCTATCAAATAAAGAATGGCCAGCCGCTGCGCCCCTTGGGCGATCCGGTGTTCTACGAAGATTCCGCGGTGGCGATCGACAAGAACAGCCCGCTCGATCCGAAGAGCTTTTATAAGGCGGTCGAGAGCGCGGTCGAGGGCATGCACCGGGATGGGACGCTGCGCGCCCTTTCCATTAAGTACTACGGCTCCGACTTCAGCCACAAGCCATGACCGCACTTGCCGCCGGCTCGCTCGCGCGCCGTCCGCGCATCTCTTTTCGGGTCTGGCTCACGCTCTGGAGCCTCATCTGGTTCGGCCTGCTTGTTTTCATGTTCAGCGGCCTGCAATTTGCGTTTGGGCCGCTCCACCTGCGCACGTTTCCGCTCGACGCTCGGTTCATCGGGCAGTGGTGGCTGTTCATCAGCGAGGGTGTGCTCATCACCCTGGAACTCGCGGTGGTCTCGATCATCGGCGCGAGCGTCCTCGCGTTCCTGTCGGCGCTGGCGCGCATTTCACGAGTCGCGCCACTCAACAGCCTGGCCGGCCTTTACATCTCCCTGATCCGCGGCACGCCGTTGTTCTTGCAGTTCTATTTCATCTATCAGGGGCTGCCGCAGTTCGGGCTGATCTTGAGTTCGTTCGTATCGGCCGCCGCGGCGTTAAGCTTGAACTACGGCGCCTACATGAGCGAGATCTTTCGGGCCGGCATCCAAGCGGTCAGCAGCGGCCAGACCGAGGCTGCGTCGGCGCTTGGCATGACTCCCTGGCAGACGATGTACCGCATCGTGTTGCCGCAGGCCATCCGCATCGTCACCCCGGACATCGGCAACCAGTTCATCGCCATGCAGAAGGACACCGCGCTCGCAAGCGCCATCGCGCTGGAGGAGCTCACCGGCCGCGCGCGACAAGCCGGCTTACCGCGCCAGCATTTCTTTGAAGCGCTCGTGATCGCTGCGGCCTGGTATTGGCTGCTCACCATTATTTTTTCGTACTTCCAGTCGCGTCTCGAACAGCGCATGGCGCATAGCGATCGCTGATGCCTGACGCCATTCTTGCCATCGAGGGTTTATACAAATCGTTCGGCGCGCTCGAGGTGCTCAAGGGCATCGACTGTAGCGTCGCGCCGAGTGAAGTCGTCTGCATCATCGGCCGTTCGGGATCGGGCAAGAGCACGTTCCTGCGCTGCATCAACTTCCTGGAAGAGCCGGACGAAGGCGTCATCAGCGTCGCCGGCATCACCTTGCCGGCCGGCGCGCACACCTACGAGCATCGCCGCCAGCTCATCGAGTTGCGCAAGCGGGTAGGCATGGTTTTCCAGAGTTTCAATTTGTTCCCACACAAGACCGTGCTGGAAAATCTTATCGAGGCGCCGCTGATCGTGAAGAAGCAAGCGCGCGCTGAGGCGATCGCGCTCGCGGACGCGCTGCTGCACAAAGTGGGCCTTTCTGAGAAGCGCGATGTCTATCCCAGTAAGCTGTCGGGCGGGCAGTCGCAACGCGTGGCCATCGCCCGCGCGCTCGCGATGCAGCCCAAACTGATGCTGTTCGATGAACCCACGTCCGCGCTCGATCCGGAATTGACCGGCGAGGTCTTGAACGTCATGCGCGACTTGGCGCGCGACGGCATGACCATGCTCGTCGTGACGCACGAGCTGGGCTTCGCCCGCGAGGTCGCCGATCGGGTGGTGTTCATGGACGGCGGCTCGATCGTAGAAGAAGGGCCGCCCGAGCAATGTCTCGTCAACCCCAAGGAGGCGCGCACCCGCCTGTTCTTGGAACGCTACCTGCATAACGGTCAGAGGTGAAGACATGCGACGAAAACGATCAGCTCGCTCTCGCCGGCGGGCACCGGTTGAATCGAAAGAGATCTTCAAACGCAAGTGCCCACACTGTCTGAAGGCGGTGCCGTTCCGCGCTCGCGGAGAGCGCGCCGGCGGCGAACTCACCATTTGGACCGTGGCGTGCACGTCGTGTGGCGTGGTCGTCGGCATCGTGCCGCAAATGGGCCGCATACCGCAAAAGCGCGAAGTCGAGTCGATCGTGCGCGGCGTGGTGCGGCAGCACGTCGGCAAGGCGGTAAAAGCGCTTCGTAAGTCCCAACGCGCGCGCCGCCGCTGACTAGCGTTCCTCTGCGGCCGCGTAGGCCATGCCGTTCTCTTCCAAGCGCAACGCCGCCAAGAACACAAGCGCATAGATCTCGGCGCCCGCGAAGAACAACCCGCCGAAGGCCCCGGCGGCCAAGCTGTGGGTGACGGATTCGAGCAACATCCAAACGGCTGCGGGTGGGATCAGCAACACATAGGTGGCGAGAAAGCGCAAGATAAATCCCGGGCCGCGCAGATCGTTGCGGCCGGGTAAGAAGACGTAACACGCAAGACCGATCGCGCGAATCAGCATCAAGAGAGCAAGCGTCAGCGGAACAGCGCTGGCAACCAGCAGCCAGCTGTGCATGGCGATGCCCGCGACGAGCGCGGTGACGATGAGCGGCGGCCCGACGCGCATCAATCCAGCGGCCGCCCACATCAGCAGCCGGTCGCGCAGTTCCGATTGCGCCAACCACCAAATTGGCCGGCGTATCTCGTTGCTGAGCGTGACGCTCGCTTGCGATCCGAGAACGAGGATGGTGTTCAAAGCCGGCAGCAGCAACGAGACGAGTATCAGCACCGATGTATCCATCGCCACGATCGCCAACCCATAGCCTGCGATCACTCCGCCGAGCATCCAAAACACCGGCCAGCGCACGCCGCCGGGGCTGCGCGCGAGCGCCAACCAGTCTTTCCACAGAATCGTGAAGGCGCCGCGGGGAGTGCGTTCACCGCTGACTGAGACCGCCGAAACCGGCTGGCTCGAACGCCGTGCCGGATCTGTGTCGCGCAATTTTCTCCAAGCCTCGCGGTTCCACAGCAGCCTTCCGGTGGCGG
>DATGHT010000346.1:0-2144 GCA_035307865.1 Candidatus Eremiobacteraceae bacterium
ACGCGTAAATGACGGGAGTCTGCCCGCGCTCCCACGCAGCCTTGCAACGCGCGACCAACTCCGCTTCTACTCCTGCCCGATCGGGAAAGCGGTAGTGGGGGCGTCCATACGTGCACTCCATCACCAGGGTATCGCAGCGCCGCGTTTCGCAGCGCGCATGCGTGTGACCGGGGCGCAGTTTGAAATCCCCCGTGTAGAGGAACGTGTGATCGCCGCTTTCGACGAGGATCTGCGCGGATCCAAGGATATGGCCGGCGGAAATCAGCTCGATATTCGAACCGGCGACGCTGAATTTTTCGCCATACTCGTGCACCTCGTACTCGGTCGTCGAGCGAACCGCAAGCCGCGGGCGGCAGAGCTCCGCAGTCGCCTTGGTCGCGATGGCTCGGGTGTGGTTACCGATATGGTCGCTATGCGCGTGACTGATGAACGAAACGCTGCGCGGCCGCCGCGCATCCAACCACAGGCCCAAAGACGGGATCGCCATTTCATCGTTGATACAGATCATGTGCGAGACGGATTTTCGGCTCGCAGCCAGCCCTCTCATGCGGGTGGAGCGCGCTTTGTTCCCTAACCGAGCAATAGTGAACGGCTATGCCGGATTATCGGTGGAGCACCTCACGAGGCGTTTCGGAAAACTCGTCGCCGTCGACGATCTTTCGTTTGACGCGCAGCGCGGAGCGATCTTAGGGTTGCTGGGACCGAACGGCGCGGGCAAAACGACGACGTTGCTGTGTCTGGCGGGCCTCCTGCGCCCCGACGCCGGCGCACTGATGTTAGATGGCAAGGCGTTGGGCGCGGACCGCAGCCGTTACGTCGCGTTGATTCCGGAAACACCCGAGGTCTATCCCATGCTGACGGTCTGGGAGCACTTGGTGTTCGTCGCCAAAAGCTGTCGGCTCGGACCGGATTGGACGCAGCGCGCGCACGATTTGCTTGCGCGGCTGGATTTGAATGAGCAGCGCGACACGTTGGGGGAGGCGCTGTCCAAAGGCATGCGTCAGAAGACGCTCATCGCATGCACGGTTTTGGCCGAAGCTCCGGTTTTGTTGTTGGACGAGCCGATGATCGGCTTGGATCCCAAAGGTCAACGCGAGCTGCGCAGCATTCTGAGCGAGCTGCGCAGCGGCGGCACCGCCGTGGTCTTGAGCACGCATCTGCTCGAGAGCGCGGAAGCGATCTGCGATCGAGTCCTGGTGATGAAAAAGGGCCGGGCTATGATCAACGCACCTATTGAGGAGTTGCGCTTCGGCGACCACGGCCGCAGCCTCGAAGACGTGTTTTTGGAAGTGACCCAGTAGGCGTGCGCGACCTTTCGGCCCTCGTATACTTAGAGTTGCGAATGCTCGTCAATCGCATCCGCCAGATTCTGCGCCGCCCCTCGCGCCTGTTCGTTTGGGCGATCTTCGTGCTTTGGTTCGGCTCCTTCGTCTTCATGCGGTCGCACGGCGGCCCGAGCGATTTTCAATCTATCTTTCCGCGTCAGCTGCGCTTTCTGTATGCATTCGTGCCGGCCGGCTACCTCATCATCCTCGGCGCCCAGATTGTGATCGGCTGCAGCCGTCCGCCGGCGACGTTTGCCTATCCCGCGGACGCGCGCTTCCTTTTCGGCTCGCGCCTGCCGCAGCGGTTCGTGGTGTTCTGGCTCCAATTGCGCGAGGCGTTTTTTTCCGGCAGCCGCATGGTGTTCGTCTTATTCGTCTCGGCCTGGTGGTTCGCGCACAGCGCCGGTGGTTTGCTCTCAGCGGGCATCGCTTTGGCGGACGTCTACATTATCGCGTTCGCGCTGCGCCTGCCGGCTTTTCTCATCAACCGGCGTTTCCCGCAGTCACTCGTCCCTTGGTGGGGGTACGCCCTCATCGCCACCGGTGCCGGTGCGCTCGCGTATCCCTTTAGCTTGGCTTTGGGCCTGCACGACTTCCACCTCAAGTTTCTCGCGACCCATATGCCGCAATTTCCACCGGGGACGTGGCTGATCGCGGCGCTGAACGGCCACCTGCTCGCGCTGTTATGGTTGACCGCGCTCGCGGCGGGCGTCGTCGCGATCGGTTCCTTCACGGCGTCGGACGCGTACCCCGAGCTATGGGAAGCGTCTGCGCGGCTGTATGCGTTCCGCTCGCTCGCCGCCACCGGAAGGCTGCTGT
>DATGHT010000347.1:0-6222 GCA_035307865.1 Candidatus Eremiobacteraceae bacterium
CGGTTTGAAGAGCGCGACGTTTTCGGTGCAGGGGCCGAATGCCTACGGCTACCTTGAAAGCGAACGCGGCGTGCATCGCTTGGTGCGTATCTCACCCTTCGACGCCGCCAAACGCCGGCATACCTCATTTGCGTCGGTCGACGTCGTGCCCGATGTGGAAGAAGGCGAGGCAGTCGAAATCAAACCTGACGAGATTGAGATCGAGACCTACAAGAGCGGAGGCGCGGGCGGCCAGTACGTCAACAAGACTGAAAGCGCGATTCGGATCATCCACAAACCGACCGGCATCATCGTGGCCTGCCAGAACGAGCGCTCGCAGCTCGCGAACCGCAACCGCGCGATGAAAATGCTGCAAGCCAAACTCGCGCAACGCGAGCGCGAAGAGATGGCGGCAAAAATGGCGGCCCTGGCCGGACAGAAAAGCGCGATCGAGTGGGGCAGCCAAATCCGTTCCTACACGCTGCAGCCGTACACGATGGTCAACGATCACCGCACGGACATCAAAGTTCCGAACGCGCAGGGCGTCTTGGACGGGGACCTGGATCAATTCATGTGGGCGTACTTGCAACAGCGCCGCCGCAGTTGAGTTGCCTAGCCGTCGCATACGAAGAAAGCGCGAAAGACCTGACGGCCGTCACGACGCCGCAGCCCCTTTTGTCGGACCGAGCGCCACGGCAAAGGGCAGGTTTGACCCCGGACTGACCGAATAATAAGGGTGTATCGACCTGCGGCTGCCGCTAGAGAGCTAGACAAAACGGCGGCGCACGACAGGAATAAAAAGGGGGTGGTCGCCGTCAGTACAGACAGTCCAATGTTTCATCAGGACCTTACAGTCGGCGAAGCCTTTGCTCTCCACCCTGGTGCGAGAGCAGTCTTCGCAAACTTCCATCTTGGCGGATGCGCCCACTGCGCGATCTCTGAATTCGAGACGATCGAGCAAGTGAGCGAGGGTTACGGCATCCCGCTGGATATGATCCTCGGTGCGCTCAATGCGCTCGAGTCGCCTGTGGAGGTCCAAAAAGCCTCGTAACCCGTTCGATTCGGTGCAACCACCTCTAGAGCGTCAGGATGACGCTCTTTTTTTTTAGCGAAGCCCACGACGGTGCCGTCGGTTTCCGTCATCGTTGTCAGCTACAACGCGGCCGATCAGTTGGAGGCATGTTTGCGTTCGCTGCAGACATTGCCGGAGGTGATCGCCGATCCGGCTTTTGCGGAGGTCATCGTGTCCGACAATGGATCGCACGATGACAGCGTGGCGCGTGCGCGCCGGGCGCTTGCGGGGGTGAAAATTCTCGAGAACGGTGCGAACCTTGGCTTTGCCAAAGCGTGCAACATCGGCGCGGCGCACGCGAGCGCGCCGCTCTTGTTCTTTTTCAACCCCGATGCCCGTGCCCACGCGGGCTTGCTCAAGAATGCGGTCGACTATTTCGCGGCGCACGCTGATGTGGCGATGGCGGGCTGCAAGCTGTTGCACGACGATGGAACGATCGCCGAATCCTGCGGTGAGTTCGATACTTGGTGGCAAGCGTTCTTGCGCAGTTCCGGTTGGGGCGAGTTGCCGGGACTGCGAAGCCACGCCAACGGCTTCGCTCTGCGCCACTGGGACTACGCGAGCGAGCGCGACGTCGATTTAGTCGTGGGCGCCGCGATGTTCATCCGTCGCGATGTTTTCAGCCAGCTCGGCGGTTTCGACGAGCGGTTCTTCTTGTATCACGAAGAGATCGATTTCGCGCACCGCTTGCGCGACGTTGGTAAGCGCGTCGTGTACTTGCCGCAGTGCGTCGCGACCCATGCGGGCGAAACAGGGGGATCGCGCCAGACCTGGGGCAGGAGCGGGGTTCTGCGTTGGCGCCAGCGCAGCCGACGCTTATACTGGATCAAGCGCCACGGGGCTTTGTGGTATTGGTCGCTGTCCGCCGCGCTTGTCGCCCGGTACGTGCTCTACGCCGCGCTCGCGGCCGGGTTGTTCCTCTTCGTGCGCAAAGGTATCTCGCGTGGATTCTGAGAGCTCCCTGCTGGAGGAACGCCAACAGCGGCTCGCATCGCTGCGCAGCGAAGTGGCGGCCTGCCGGCGCTGCGCCATCGGATACACCCGCACGCAAGCCGTCTGCGGCGTTGGCAGTCCGCGTTCACCGCTCGTCATCGTCGGCGAAGGACCCGGCGAGAACGAAGACCGCCAAGGCGAGCCGTTCGTCGGGCGGGCGGGCGAGCTGCTGAACAAGATGCTGGCTGCCATCGATCTACGCCGCGAGGACGTCTACATCACCAACACCATCAAGAGCCGGGCAACCGTCGAAGAGAACGGCAGAGTGTTCAACCGGGCGCCGACGCCGGATGAAATGGCGAATTGCCGCGAATACCTCGACCGCGAGCTCGCCATCATCGAGCCGCGGATCATTCTCGCGCTGGGCGCGCCCGCAGCCAAGTCGTTTCTCGGCCGCGATTTCAGCATCACGAGACAACGCGGCATCTGGTACGCGGGACCCGGCGGTGCGGATCTCATGGTCACGTTTCACCCCGCCTATGTCTTGCGACTGACGGGCGGGAACATCAACGCGGTGAAGCGCCTCGTTTGGTCCGATCTGCTGGCGGTGCGCCACAAGCTTGACGAAGTGACGGCGCAGCGCGGCGCGAAGGATGCGCAGATGCCTGCCTCCGCTCCCGAGCCTGACGCGTTGAGCTTCGATTTTCGATGAAAAGCAGCGCTGCGGTGGTTGCCAAGCCCGCGGCCGGCGCGCGCAATGGGCAGGCCATTTGGTGGCAAGCACGCGCGGCAGAGGCCGGGTTTGTGAACTCAACTGCGCTCGCGACGGCGCTTGCATTACCTGGCTATCGTCTCGCGCAGATTTACGGCGCAGCTACCAAGGAGCTGCGCTCTTCCTTTGACGAGATGACGGTGCTGCCACGAGATCTGCGGCATACGCTGGCAGCCACCATGCGCTTGTCGAGCCTCCGGCTGGTGCACGAAGCGACTTCGCGCGACGCCCAAACCACAAAGTTCCTGTTCGAACTCCAGGGCGGCAACGAGGTCGAGGCGGTGCTCATGCGGCACCACGCAGGGCGCACGACGGTTTGCATCTCTTCGCAAGCAGGCTGCGCGTTACGCTGCGATTTTTGCGCGACGGGCCAGGGCGGATTCTTCCGCAACATGAGCGCCACGGAGATATTCGATCAAGCCGTGTTCGCCGCGCGGCGTGCGCGCGACGAGGGCCGGACGCTCACGAACTTGGTGTTCATGGGCATGGGCGAACCGTTTTTGAACTACGACGCGGTGATGGAGGCGGTCGCACTGCTCAACGATCCGCATGGCTTCAACCTGGGAGCACGGCGCATCACGGTGTCCACCGCCGGCGTGGTGCCGGGCATCGAACGCTTCACCGCCGAACACATCCAGGTCAACCTCGCGATCTCGTTGCATGCGCCGTACGACGAGCTGCGTACCAGGCTCATGCCGATCAACAAGAAGTGGCCGATCGCAAAACTTATGACCGCAGCCACTGCGTACGTCGCCGCCAGCCACCGCAAGATCTTCTATGAATATCTCATGCTGGCCGACGTCAACGACTCGGAGGAGGATGCACGCCGGCTAGCTGACCTGCTGGGCGGACCGCTGCACCACGTCAACCTGATCCCCTATAACGCTACGGACGCGCCCTACCGGCGGACGCCCCCTGCCCGTATGAAACGCTTTCAGGCTGTCCTGCGCGAGCGAGGAGTCCCGAGCACCATCCGTCATACCATGGGCGACGACATCGCCGCTGCTTGCGGACAGCTCCGCGTAGATCAACAGCGGCGCGCTTCGTGACGCGAACCCGACAAGGTGAGAACCTAGTGCAAAACGATGCTTGAGGTTATCCGAGTCTGCAAGAACTTCGGCGCGCTGCGCGCGGTCTCCGATCTGAGCTTTCGCGCGGCACAGGGGGCGGTCTTCGGATTGCTAGGTCCCAACGGAGCGGGTAAGACCACCAGCATCCGGATGATCTTAGATATTCTGGAACCCGACAGCGGAGAAGTCCAATGGAACGGGGCGCGCGTCAATGCAAGCACGCGCCACACCTTCGGGTATCTACCTGAGGAGCGCGGGCTGTATCCGAAGATGCGCATCCGCGACCAGCTGTTGTTCTTTGCGCGGCTGCATGGCGCGGCTGATGCCGCCGCCAAGGCGCGTATCGCACAACTCGCTGAAGCATTCCACCTGCAAGAAGCGCTGAAGAAGAACCCGATCGAGCTGTCCAAGGGGAATCAGCAAAAGGTTCAGTTCATCGCGGCGATCGTGCACAACCCACCGCTGCTCGTGTTGGATGAGCCGTTCGCCGGCCTGGATCCGATCAACGTCGAGCTTTTCAAGGCGCACATTCGCCAGCTCACCGCCGCAGGGACCACAATCGTGCTCTCGAGTCACCGCATGGACCAAGTCGAAGAGCTCTGCCGCGACATCTGCATCATCGACCGCTCCCAACCGGTCGTGAGCGGCAATCTCGCCGACATCAAGCGAGCGTGGCCCGATCGTTTCATCCGCATGACCGCTCCCGCCAGCACGGAATTTCTCGGCAAGTTTCCCGGCGTGAGCGCCATCGCCAGCGAGAATGGCTACGTGAAGCTCAAGATGCCGCCGCACGTCGTGCCTGCAGATCTCTTGCGGGAGGCCGTTGCCAATGCACCCATCGATCACTTCGAAGTGGTCGAACCGACGCTCAACGACATCTACTTGCATTACGTCCGTCCGGAGGAACCCGTGGCATGAACACGGTGTTTACGATTGCGCGGCGCGAGTACACCGAGCGCATCAAGCAAAAAGGTTTCATCATCGGCACGGTGCTGGGCGTGCTGCTCATCGTCGGTTTGTCCTTCATGTTCGTGGTCTTCGGTTTGATCTCGTCGACGTTCACCACCAGCATTGCGATCGTAGCTCCCAACAACAAAGTCGCTGCGACGATCGAACGCACGCTTCACAAAGCCGACCGCTCCTATCGTTTGAGCGTCATGCCGCAGACCGCCCAGGGGCCGCAGTTGCCGGCTAGCCTGCGCGCTGCGTTGCAAGCGAAGAAATACGACGCGGCTTTGGTTGCGTCGTACAACAACAAGGGCCAGATAGCGTTCACCTATTATCCCGAACAACCCAACGCGCTTGAGAAAGCGAGCGACCTCAAAGACTACTTGCTGCCGGCGGTTATCATCACCGACGGTGAAAAGCTGGGCAACACGACTGCCACGAACGAGCTGAATTTCCCGTTCACGACGGTCAATCTCAACAAGCATTTCAAGAATGAGGCGGAACAGTCGCAATCCCAGATCTTGGTCTACTTCTTGCTGCTGCTCATGTACATGTCGGTGATCTTGTACGGCATCTATGTCGCCCAAGGCGTCATCGAAGAGAAATCCAACCGGGTGATGGAGCTGATGATCGGTGCGGTGCGGCCGTCGCAGCTGCTCGCCGGCAAGATCTTCGGCATCGGCAGCCTCGCGCTGACGCAGCTCGTCATCATCGGCGGGGCATCGATGCTCATCAATGCGACCGCCGCCGCCAATTTTGGTCAGCAGTTACTGCATCAGAGTGCGGCAAGCAGCGCGAGCGCCGCGACGGGCATGGGAATCCTGACGGTACCCTTGATGAATTGGGTGTACCTCGTCATCTTCTTCTTGCTGGGTTTCTTCACGTATGCCACTATGTTCGCCGGCGTGGGCGCGCTCGCAAGCAAACCGGAAGACTTGCAGCAGACCAACAGCTTCTTCACGCTACCCATCATCATCGCGTACTTGCTGTCGCTGCTCGTGCTCGTCGATCCGGAGAAGCCGCTCGTGGTGTGGGGATCGCTCATTCCTATGCTCAGCCCGATGGTGATGTTCGCGCGTGTCGCCACCTCAGATGTTCCTCTGTGGCAGGTTGCAATCGCGATCGCCGGATCGTTTGCAGCCATCTGGCTATTTACGCTCTTGGCTGGTAAACTATACCGTGTGGGCGTCCTCATGTACGGCAAACCGCTAGCGCCCAAAGAGATACTGCGCGCCATTCGCGCGCATACCTAAAGGAAAGAAGACCGATCGCGGCCGCAGACGTAAGACCGAAACCTGCGATGGACGAGATCGTGGCGCTGGCAAAGCGCCGCGGTTTTGTTTTTCAGTCCAGCGAATTGTACGGCGGCATCAACGGCGCGTGGGATTTTGGGCCGCTCGGCGTCGAGCTCAAGCGGAACATCCGCGAGGCTTGGTGGCGCGAGATCG
>DATGHT010000348.1:0-2291 GCA_035307865.1 Candidatus Eremiobacteraceae bacterium
GGCGCGAAGCTGCAACAAGGCGTGACCGTCACCGGGCTCGTGCGATCCGGCAGCGCGGTGTGCGGGGTGGAACGCAGCAACGGCAACGGCGTCGCCCGGGTGGCGGCCAAATTCGTCATCGGAGCGGACGGCGCGCACTCCGCGGTGGCCAAGGCGTTGCACGTCGATCGCTCGCCGGAAGGTCACCTGGGTTACGCGCTGCGCGCTTACTACGAAGGCGTGAGCGGTCTCAAGGACGATTTGGAGATCTACTATTTCGACCGTTCGCTCTTGCCGGGATACGGCTGGGTGTTTCCCACCGGCCCGAACACGGCCAACGTCGGCGTCGGAATCTATTTGGGAGAATTGCGCCGGACGCAGCGCAAGCTGCGCGATATTCTCGACGACTTCATCCGCTGGGAGCCGAACGTTGCGGCTCGCTTCCGCGAGGCACGGCCGCTGGGACGCGCGCTCGGCTGGCCGCTGCCGGTTTCAAGCGCTCACCGGCGCACGACGTTCGACGGCGCGATGCTCTGTGGCGACGCGGCTTCACTCGTCGATCCTCTGACCGGCGAGGGCATCTACACGGCGCTGGTTTCAGGCCGCTCCGCCGCTCGCGCCGCGCTCAACGGCCTAGCGACCGGCAATTCTTCGCGCGCTGCGCTGCGCGGGCACGACCGCGAGTGGCAGTCCATCGCGGGCGGCTACCTCTCTTCGGGCCGGCTCTTGAAGAACTTGGCGAAAAGCGCGCCGCTGCTCAATCTGATCGTGCGCCGCGCGCACGAAAGCGGCTACTATGCAAGCCGCGCCATCGGCTACGGCCTCGGTACCCTCGATCGCCGCCGCGCCTTGCGCTCGATCGTTTTGCGCGCCCTTGTCAACCCATCGTTCTTCAACGCTCGCCGGCCGCACGCTCGAAAATTGACAGGAGCGGGATAGCCGCCTCATAAGACAGCTCCCGCTGCCCGCCAGTCTAAAGTCTAAGGAATTTTCGCGCGCTCGGACATAAATCGACGAGCGAGCACTCCGCACAGCGCGGTTTGCGCGCGTGGCAGACTTGACGGCCGTGATAGATGAGCCAGTGGTGCGCATGCGCCCAGAGCTTGCGGGGCACGACCTGCATCAGCTGTTCTTCCACTTTTTCGGGTGTGTTCGCATGGACGAGGCCGAGCCGGTTGGCGACCCGGAAGACGTGGGTATCAACGGCGATCGCGGCTTGCCCGTACGCAACGGCCAGCACGACGTTGGCCGTCTTGCGCCCGACGCCGGGCAGGCTGAGCAGCTCTTCCATCGTGCGCGGAACCTTGCCACCGAACCTCGCCACGATCTCGCGCGAGGCGCCGACGATGCTCTTCGCCTTCATGCGAAAGAAGCCGCACGAGTGGATGTACGGCTCTAACGTGCGCGGGCGGAGCTTGGCCAGCGACTCCGGTGTCGGGAATTTCTTGAAGAGCTCAGGCGTCACCACGTTCACGCGGGCGTCGGTGCACTGCGCCGAGAGAATGACCGCTACGAGCAGCTGGAACGGGTTCTTATAATGAAGGGCTGTGATCGCGTCAGGATACATACGCGCGAGTCGCGCCAGGATCTCTGCCCGGCGCTCCGCTTCGGTTAGGCGAGGCTGATGCGCGCGCCGCGGCTGATCCGCACGAGGCCGTCGCGCTGGAGCGCTCGCAGAATTGCGTGCAGCCACGGCCGGTCGCTTAGGTTAAAACCCGGCTTCACCTGCACTCCGAGTTGCGCCAGGCTCAGGCTGGGAACGTTCGTCAGAATGCGGATGACGCGCCCGCGATAAAAGCGCGTGGAGCCGGCGAACGGCGGCTGTCCCTTGCGCCGCGTAGCCCGGCTTTCTGCGACCGCGGCCGACTTCGGAGCGCGCGCATAGCGGCAGGTGCGCCGTGCCGGGCACGCTGCGCACTGCGGCGCCGGCCGGCAAAAGCGCGCGCCGATATCCATCAGTGCCTGCGTCCAATCCGCGGCCGAATTTCGCGGCAGGGCGGCCACAGCCAGGTGCGCGAGTTGGCGGCGCGTGAGGATGTCCGCGCCCGCCAACGTTCGCGCCAAGACTCGGCCGACGTTCACGTCGATGGCCGCGGTCTGCTCGCCGAAGGCGAAGCTCGCCAGTGCAGCCGCGGTATACTGACCGACGCCCGGCAGCGCACGCAACGCGGCTGCGGAGTTGGGGAAACGGCCCGCGTGGCGCGCGACGATGATCTGCGCGCACCGCCACAAGCGCAGCGCTCTGTTGTTGTAGCCCAATCCGGCCCAGGCGCGCAGCACGTCGGCCAAGCGTGCGCGAGCGAGCGTTCGGA
>DATGHT010000349.1:0-7694 GCA_035307865.1 Candidatus Eremiobacteraceae bacterium
AAAAGTATTTCGCACCGAGTACGCGGTGATCAATCTGTCCGATCTGGCCGCCTGGAACAAGGACGACCTGGTGACGCCGGATGCGCTGCTGGCAGCGGGTCTTGTCTCCAAGCGCAAGGACGGCGTGAAGGTGCTGGGCAGCGGCGACGCGCCGCAAGCACTGCGCTTTCGTGACGTGGCGTTTTCGACCGCGGCGCGCAGCAAGCTCGAGGCAGCCGGCGCGGTGTTCGAGGAGTAGCGCGGGCGCATGAACATCTGGCGCAATCTCGCCAACGCTCTGGTCGTTCCCGAAATCCGCAACCGGGTTCTGTTTGTCTTTGGCGCGTTCGCGATTTTCGTCATCATGGTCTACGTCCAGGTGCCGTTCGTCAACATCAAGGCCTGGCAGCAGATCCTGGCCGGCGGTCAGTTCTTGAACTTCTTGGGCTTTTTGTCCGGCGGTGCGCTGCAGCGTTTCTCGGTGATCGCGATGGGCATCACGCCCTACATCAACGCCAGCATCATCATGCAGCTCTTGACGGTCGTCTTCCCCAACATCAAAGAAATGATGCAGCACGGCGGCGAGCAGGGCCGGCGGCAAGTCGGTCTTTACACCCGCTGGTTGACCGTGGCGCTGGCGATCATCCAAGCCACGACCATGGTGGTGGCGCTCAACCGTGCGGGCGTGTTCGAACGGCACGATTTGTTCTATCTCGTGACGGTCGTGCTCACGCTCACCGCGGGTACCGTGTGGTTGATGTGGCTGGGCGAACAGATCACCGACAAAGGCATCGGCAACGGCGTGTCGCTGATCATCTTCGTCGGCATCATCTTGCGCTATCCCGTGTACTTCTCGCAGACGCTGCAGCTCGGCGAAAAGGGCGGCCTCAACGTCTTCAGCCTCGTGATCTTCGGTCTCATCGCGGTCATCTCGCTGATCTCGATCATCTTCATGTACCAAGGCCAGCGCCGCGTGCCGGTGCAGTACGCTAAGCGGGTCGTAGGACGCAAAGTGTACGGAGGACGCAGCACCTACATCCCCCTGCGCTTGAACAACGCCGGCGTCATCTCGATCATCTTTGCGATCTCGATCCTGCTCTTCCCGCAGCAGATCTCGTCCTGGGCGCAGCAGAGCGGGGTCGGTTGGCTGCATGGATTTTCCCAGTTCATGGCGTTGTACTTCAACTACGGCAGCTTCCTCTACAACTTCGTCTATTTCTTGCTGGTCATCGGCTTCACGTTCTTCTATAGCGAAGTCGTGGTCAACATCATGGACATCGGCGATTCGCTGAAGAAGCAAGGCGGCTTCATTCCCGGCATCCGACCGGGCAAGCCGACCACCGACTACCTGCAGAAGATCTTGCACCGCATCACCGCAGTGGCAGCCATCTATCTGGGCGTGCTGGCGGTGCTGCCCAACGTTACCCAGAGCCTCACCCACATCACAACGTTCTACCTAGGCAGCACGTCGCTCTTGATCGTCGTCGGGGTGGCGCTCGACACGATGACCCAAATCGAAGCACGCTTGGCCATGCGCGACTATCGGGGCTTCATCAAACAATGACGAATCACGATCTGCGCTTGATCCTGCTCGGACCGCCCGGCGTCGGCAAAGGCACGCAAGGCCGTTTGCTGTCGCGCCACTTCGAGATCCCGGAAATTGCGACCGGCGAGATCTTCCGCAACGCCATGAAGGAACGCACGCCCATGGGCTTGGCTGCCAAGGCCTTCGTGGACAGCGGCAACCTCGTGCCGGACGACGTGACGATCGGTTTGGTGGAAGAGCGCCTGTCCGCACCGGATGCGAGCAAGGGGTTCATCCTAGACGGGTTTCCACGCACCGCGCAGCAGGCAACCGCGCTGGACGCTCGCGTGCGCTCGAGCGGCAAGCCATTGAGCGCCGCGCTTGCGATCCGAGTCGACGGCGAGGAACTCGTGCGCCGGCTGAGCGGACGCCGCCTGTGTGCGGTGTGCCAAACACCCTATCACCTGGAATCGGCGCCCCCGAAGTTGCCGGGCGTGTGCGACCGCTGCGGCGGTCCGCTCGTGCAGCGCAGCGACGACGACGAAGCGACCGTGCTCAACCGCCTGCGCGAATACGAGCGCAAGACAGCGCCGCTGACCGAGTACTACCGCGCGGCCGGGTTGCTCAAGGAGATCGACGGCAACGGCGACGTCGACCAAGTCTTTACGCGCATTCTCAGCGCGATCACAAAGCCGGAGGCCCCGGCTGCATGATCACGTGCAAGAGCAAGCGCGAGCTCGAGAAGATGCGCCGCAGCGGGCGCGTCACCGCGCGGGCGCTCGACAAGTTGCGCGCCGAGGCAAGAGCGGGGATGACCACGGCCGACATCGACCGGCTCGCGGAAGCGCTCATCCGCGGCGAGGGCGGCGTGCCGGCATTTCTCGGTTATCATGGCTTCACGGGGTCTGTCTGCACCTCGGTCAACGATGAGATCGTGCACGGCATTCCCGGCGAGCGCCGGCTCAACGACGGCGATCTCCTGAAGATCGACATCGGTTCGTGCGTCGATGGCTGGTACTCGGACATGGCCTGCACGCTGCCGATCGGGCATATCTCCGCCGAAGCACAACGGCTCATCGACGTCACGGCCGAAGCGCTGGTGCGTGGCATCGAACAAGTGCGGCCCGGCGCGCACGTGTCAAACATCGGCAACGCCGTGCAAAGCTATGTCGAGTCGGAAGGTTTTACGGTCGTCCGCGCGCTCGTGGGCCACGGCATCGGCACGCACCTGCACGAAGACCCGCCGGTGCCTAATTACGGTCGCGCAGGCAATGGACCCATCCTCAAACCCGGCATGGTGCTCGCGATCGAGCCGATGGTCAATGCCGGTACGTGGAAGGTTCGCACGAAGCCGGACAAGTGGACGGTGGTCACCGCCGACGGACGGCTGTCGGCGCATTTCGAGCATACCGTAGCGGTGTCGCAAGAGGGCTTCGATGTGCTGACCTTGAGCGACACGCAACCGCTGCACCAGGCGTTCACCCGCCTGGCGCTCGTCAAGAAGGGGGAAGAGCTTGGCGCCACAGAGACGCCCGGGCGGATACAAGCGTTCGGATAGGAAGAAGAAAAAAGCCGAACGTGTCGAAAAAATAGGGTCCACCAAAGAGGAAGCGATCGAGGTTGAAGGCACGGTGGTCGAGCCGCTGCCCAACGCCTTTTTTCGCGTCGAGCTCAGCAATGGGCACCGCGTGCTGGCGCGCGTCTCGGGCAAGATCCGCATGAACTTCATCCGCATCCTGCCGGGCGACCGCGTGCTCGTGGAGCTCTCCCCCTACGACCTGACACAAGGCCGCATCACCTACCGCTACAAGTAAGGAAGACGATTGAAAGTACGACCCAGCGTCAAAAAAATCTGCGACAAATGCAAGATCATCAAGCGATCGGGACGCACGCGCGTGATCTGTGAAAATCCCAAGCACAAGCAGGCTCAGGGGTAGGAGAGAGATATGGCTCGCATAGCCGGCATCGATTTACCGCGCGAGAAGCGCGTCGAGATCGCCTTGACATACATCTACGGCATTGGCCGCCCGACGGCGAACAAGCTGCTCGCTACGACGCGCGTCAATCCGGATACGCGGGTGAAGGACCTGACCGACGACGACATCCAGAAGCTGCGCGAGCAGATCGAGAAGAATCTCAAGGTGGAGGGCGATCTGCGGCGCGAGGTCTCGGGTGCGATCAAACGCCTCATGGACATCGGCTGCTACCGCGGGCTGCGCCACCGCCGCGGCTTGCCGGTGCGCGGCCAGCGCACCAAAACCAATTCGCGCACACGCAAAGGACCCAAGAAGACGGTTGCCGGCAAGAAGAAAGCCAAGGGGCCGGGGCTTGGGAAATAAGGACAAACACTAAATGGCAATTGCTAAGAAAGCTCGTCCGCGCAAACGCCGCGAAGCCAAACATGTTTCGCAGGGCATTGCGCACATCCACTCGAGCTTCAACAACACGATCGTGTCGATCAGCGATACCAGCGGCGGCGCCATCGCCTGGGCCAGCGCGGGCAACATGGGCTTCAAGGGCAGCAAGAAATCCACGCCCTTTGCGGCGCAGATGGCTGCCGAGAGCGCCGCGCGCAAGTCGATGGAGCACGGCATGAAGCAGGTCGAAGTCTACGTCAAAGGTCCGGGCGCCGGCAGAGAGGCCGCCATCCGGGCGCTGCAGGCCGCGGGCTTGGAAATCGTTCTCATCAAAGACGTCACGCCGATTCCTCACAACGGCTGCCGTCCGCCCAAACGGCGCAGAGTGTAAGGAGGCTCGTCACTCGTCTTATGGCACGTTATACCGGTCCGGTCTGTCGCATGTGCCGGCGCGAAAGCGCCAGCGGCACAAAACCGGGCGAAAAAGTAAAACTCTTTCTGAAAGGCGAGCGCTGCTTGTCGAAAAAGTGCGCGGTCGAACGGCGTACGGCAGCGCCCGGTCAGAAAGCGAACACCAAGAACCGTCCGAAGGTCTCGGAATTCGGGCGGCAGCTGCGCGAGAAGCAGAAGATGCGGCGCATCTACGGCGTGCTCGAGCGGCAGTTCGAAAACTACTTCCGCAAAGCGGCGGTGCGCAAGGGGCAAACCGGTGCGGCGTTGCTGCAGATGCTGGAAAGCCGGCTCGACAACGTCATCTACCGCTTGAACCTGGCGACGTCGCGGGCGCAAGCACGGCAGCTCGTGCGTCATCGCCACTTCGTGCTCAACGGCAAACGAGTCAACGTGCCGTCGATGCAAGTGCGCCCCGGCGACGAGCTCACCATCGTCGAGACGAGCGCCAAGACCACGTTATTTCAATCGCTCCTCGAATATGCCAAAGGGCGGCGCGTGCCCGGCTGGCTGGAATTCGATGAGCAGAACCTCAAAGCCAAGGTCGTGCAAATGCCGACACGCGCGGATATCGACACCAATGTCGAAGAGCAACTAATCGTGGAGTACTATTCTCGCTGATGATTCACAATATGGGGCAGCCCACGGCTGCATACGATCAAGGCGGGCGCACGCCAGGCGCCCATGGGTCTAGCATGTCAGTGCAAGAATTCCAGCGTGCGTCGATCGAAGTGCGCGAACGGCGCGACAGCAGCGCGACGTTCGTGATCGAGCCGCTGGAGCGCGGGTTCGGCATCACGCTGGGCAATTCGCTGCGCCGCATGCTGTTGTCGGCACTGCCGGGAGCGGCGGTGACGTACGTGAAGATCGACGGCGTGCTGCACGAGTTTGCGACTATCCCGGGAGTCGTTGAGGATGTCACCAACATCATCCTCAACCTCAAGGGCCTGCCGCTCAAACTCGCGAGCGACGAGCCGAAGGTGCTGCGCATCGAAGCCAGCGGCGAGCGTGAGGTCACGGCCGCCGATATCGTGCCGGACTCCGAGGTCGAATTGCTCGATCCCGGTTACCACATCGCGACGCTGTCGGACAAGAAAGCGCGTTTGTACATGGAGATCGGCGTCGAAAAGTGGCGCGGCTATGTGACTGCCGAGAAGCAACGCAACGTCGAGCATATCATCGGTCTCATCCCGGTGGACTCGATCTTCTCGCCCATCCGCAAGGTCTCGTACCACATCGAAGACACGCGCGTGGGCCAGACGACCGACTATGACCGGCTTATCTTGGAAGTCGAGACCAACGGCAGCATCACGCCCGACGAGGCGCTGAGCACGGCCGCCAAGATCCTGCAAGACCAGCTGGCGTTGTTCGTCAATTTCAGCGGCCGTGCGGAGATCGAAGCTCCGGCTGAAGAAGCCAAGCCGTTCGCCAACTGGGATATCCCGGTCGACGAGCTGGATCTCTCGGTCCGTTCCTACAACTGCCTGAAGCGCGCGGGCATCACGAAGATCTCGGAGCTGCTGCAGAAGACGGAAGACGAGATCATGAACATGCGCAACCTGGGCAAGAAGTCGGTCGACGAGATCAAAGAGAAACTCGCCGAGCGTAACCTCTCGCTGCGGGCGTCATAGGGTTACGAGCGGCATGCGGCACGGCAAGGCGGACAAACGGCTCGGGCGGAACGACGATCATCGCCGCGCAATGCTGCGCAACCTGACGACGTCGCTGTTCACCCATGGCACCATCGAGACCACGATCGTGCGCGCGAAGGAAGTGTCGCGCACGGCGGCGCGGATGATCACGCGCGCGAAGAAGGGCGACCTGCACAGCCGGCGCTTGGTGGCGTCCTACCTGACTTCGGAAGACGTCGTCAAGAAGTTGTTCGACGTGATCGCGCCGAGCTTGGCCTCACGGCCGGGCGGCTATACGCGCATCGTGCGCACGCGCATCCGCAAGGGTGACGCAGCGCCGATGGCACAGGTCGAGTTGCTGCAAAGCTAAGGCGAAACCGGGCTAGGGAGATCTCGGGCTGGAGTCTCGTCGGACAGGATCCGGTCGTATTTTCGGATTTCTGGAAACACGAACGCGGCGACGACGACGACCAACAAGGTGACTACCCCACCCAGCACCACCGAAGCCTCCGCGCCGAGCAATGCTGCGACCGCGCCCGATTCGAATTCCCCCAACTCGTTGCTCGCGCCGATGAACACGTTTTCTACGGCGTTGACGCGGCCGCGCATCGGATCGGGTGTGCCGTACTGCACCAGCACGTTGCGAATGACCATGCTCACCATATCGACCCCGCCGGCCAGCGCGAGGGCGAGCAATGACAGCAGCAGGTTTTTCGACACGCCAAAAACGATCGTCGCCGCGCCAAAACCGGCGACGCACAACAACAGGGTCGGCCCGGTCCTGCGCTTGACCGGATGACGCGAGAGGAACGCACCGACCAGCGCCGCGCCGGCGGCGGGTGCTGCGCGCAGCAGTCCAAACCCCACCGAGCCGACGTGCAAGATGTTCACCGCATAGACCGGCAGCAACGCCGCTGCTCCGCCAAAGAGCACCGCGAAGAGATCGAGCGTGATGGCGCCCAGCACGAGTCTCTTGTGCAGGATGAAGCGCAGGCCGTCGATCGCGGAACGCAAGACGGGCGCGCTTGTATCGTGGCCCTCGACTTGCAGCCGCGGTAGGAACGCGTAGGCGGTTGCCGCCACAGCGTAGCATGCGGCGCCCACGCCAAAGGCGAGCGGCGTGCTGAAAATGATCAGCGCCCCCGTGGCCGCAGGTGCGGCGATGCGAATCAACTGCATGCACGACGACGTGAACGCGGTCGCGCGCAGGTATTGCTCCCGTTCCACCACGCTCACCAGGAGCGATCGATCCGCGGGGGCTGCGATCGCTTCGGCGATGCCGATCAGCCCGATCACGCTGAAGTAAGCGAGCAGCGAGCGCGAACCGGACAGCGAAAGCCCGACGAAGACGAGCAACGCCATCAGCTCAGCGCACGCGACCACGATGCAGATGAGACGGCGGTCGAGGCGGTCCGCCATAACCCCGGCCGGCAGCGCGAGCAGCAAAGAGGGTGCAAACAGCACCAACCCCACGAGGCCCAAGTCCAACGGCCTGTGGCGCAGCGAAAATATCTGCCAAGCGATCGCGGCTGCACCGATGCTGTAGGCGAGCCCGAAGCTATGCAGTCCGATGAAGTACGCGAGGAACGCTCGCTGCGAAAAGAGCTGTCGCACGGACTGCGCGCTTCCCGCTTCCTGATTATTTTTCATCGCATTTTCAGGAGGAAATTGCACGCTCGCGGAGCATTGAGCGTATCACATGAACAGCTTGCATCTGACCGGTTGGTGGTGGCGCTCGCCCGCTTCGCTTTG